>NZ_JBHXME010000031.1:0-69161 GCF_042721125.1 Streptomyces sp. NPDC058469 | reverse complement strand
CCTTCGGACTGGCCGGCCTGCCCTTCTTCGCCGTCGCCGGATGGGTACTGGCGACCGGCGGCGGCCTGGCCGCGCGGAGCCACGCCGCCGGCCTGCTGTCCGGCGGAGTGGCCGCCACCGGCGCGGCGGCTCTGGCTCTGGCCCTTGCGGGCGGCTCCGCTCCGGTGCTGTCCGCGGCGGGCCTCGTGGCGACGGCCGTGGCGCTGCTCGGCGTCGTTGCGGCGGTGTTCGACGTGCCGCTGGCCCAGAGCGCGGGCGTCGTCGCCGTACTCGCGGTGTTCCTCGGGGCGTTCGTGCCGGTGATCTCGTTCCGGCTCGCCGGAATGCGTATGCCGCCGCTGCCGACCAACGCCCAGCAGTTGCAGGAGGGCATAGAACCGCACTCGAGCGAGCAGGTCACCGGGCGCAGCGCCGTGGCCGACAGTTGGATGTCCGCCCTGTTCGCCGCCATCGGCGTGATCTGCGGATCCGCGCTGTCGCTGTTGTCCACCGACGACGGACTGGCCCCCGACATCACCGCCGCCGTGTTCGCCCTGCTGCTCGTGCTGCACGGCGGCCGCCTCGGCAGTATTGCCCAGCGCCTCGCTCTGGTGATACCCGGCGCCGTCGGTGCCACGGCTCTCGTAGTCGGCATGGCCATGGGCCTCGGCCCGTGGGGGCGCGAGGGGCTTGTCGCCGCGACGCTGCTCGTCACCTCGGGTGTCGTTGTGGCGGTCTGGACCGTTCCCGGCCGCCGCATGGTGCCCTACTGGGGACGGGCCGGCGAGATCCTGCACTCCCTCAGCGCCGTCGCGGTGCTGCCGTTGGTGCTGTGGGTGCTCGGCGTCTACGGCCAATTGCGCCTGATGTTCAGCTGACACCCGCTGCCCGTCTCCCGAAGTGACGCCCCAGTCCCGAAGCCCACGACACCGAGAGGTAGCCGGCCATGCAGTCGCGGCGTGACCAGGTCCAGGCCCACCTGTTCGTGATGAACCGGCTCACCACCAGTCTGTCCCGCATCAACCCCGATCTGCCCGACAGCCCAGCGGGCCGCACCAACCGCGGCATGCTCTTCGGTATCGGTGCCGCCGTGGTCTGCTGCGCCGGCGCGCTCCTGATCGGGCTCATTTTCCCGGGGCACAGCGACACTTGGCGGGCCGACGGCACCGTGGTCCTCGACAAGCAGTCGGGCGGCCGCTTCCTGTACACGGGCGGACTGCTGCGCCCGCTGCTCAACACGGCCTCGCAGAACCTGCTGTTGGGCGCCAGTCCGACGGTCGTTCAGGTCGACCACAACTCCCTGGCACACACCTCGCACGGGGCTCCGGTGGGCATAGCTGGCGCTCCCGATTCCTGGCCGGCCCCGGCGGACCTGGTGACACAGGGCTGGCAGGTGTGCTCGACGCGGGCCGAGGACGACACCTCGCCGTCCGGCGGCGAGGCCACCCGACTGGTGATCGGCGAACCCGTCGGCGGCGCACTCGGGGACGACCAGGCCCTGCTGATCACCGCACCCGACGGCACCGACTACCTGGTGTGGCACGGCACCCGGCTGCGCATCCCGCACCCTTCCTGGCAGTTGCAGGCCCTGGGCTACGGCTCCCTGACGCTGCGTCGGGTCTCGGTGGCGTTCGTCAACTCGCTGCCTCAGGGCCCCGACCTCACCGTGCCCACGCTGCCAGGGCTCGGCGAGAAGGGGGCAGGACTCGTCGGCCTCTCGGTGCGGGTGGGGCAGGTCTTCAAGGTGGACGTGCCGGGCGGTCCGGCCCACTACGCCGTCTACACGCGGTCAGGATTCACCAGGGTGACGGCGACGGTCGCGGCCCTCCTCACCGGTGACCCCGAGGTGCGCAAGCTCGCCTACGACGGGAGTACGGCGAGCGTTCGGGAGATCGACCAGAGCGAGGTGCAGTCCGCGGAGACTCCCGGAGCCGGCCTGCTCGCAGATTCGGGCGTGCCCACCTCGCCTCCCAGTGTCTCGAACGTGCCCGAGAACACCGACGCCTGTGTACTGGTGGAGCCGCGCACGCACGGTGGTGTCACGGTGTCGGTCGCGCTGGTGCCACGGGACACGAGTTCGACGGGGGCTGGCAAGGTTCCGGCCGCGACCGACGCGGCCTGCATATCCGTCGACCAGATCCGGGTACGGGCCGGCAGCGGGGCGCTGATCCGGGGACTCGCGGCAACCGGGACCGAGATGGGCGGCTCGGTCTTCCTGGTGACGGACCTCGGTGTCAAATACCTAGTGCCGAACACGGCCGCGCTGACCGCCCTCGGCTACACGGTGGCCGACGAGCGCGGGTTGCCCGCAGGGATGCTCCAAATGCTGCCCACAGGACCGGACTTGGACCCGACGGCGGCGGCGAGCGGGAGCGGGAAGGCTTCGCCGACGCCTTGCTGACGGTGGAGCCGTCGGGCGGGTCCGGGTGCGGTCCGACGGTGGAGCGTTGATCCGGGGGCGGCCACTTGGGTGGGGGCTGGGTGGCGCGGTCTTGTTTCGCGCCTGGATCCGGTGGCCGTGGCGAGCGCGACGGAGAAGGCTTCGCGGGTCTCCTGGCGATGGCAGGGTCCGCGGTCTGCGTGCCGGTCGGGCGGGGACGGCCGCGGGGGCCGTTGATCCGACGGGCTCATGGTCACCGGCACCGGGATGTGCGGCATGGTCTTCCTGATGCCGGACTTGGACCCGACGGCCGCGATGAACGGCGCCGGGAAGGCGGCCTCATCGACCCCTTGCCGACGGCGGCGTCCCTCCGTGCGCATCCCTTTCGGGCAGTCTGGGCCAGGAGCGCGGGAAGGACACCGAACTCACCGCAGGAGTAGGTCGGTTGAGCTGTTTGACTCGTTGCCCAGCGGGCCGATACCACGGCCGCCGGGCAACGGTCGGGGGTGTGTCCACTTCCGACAAGGGCCCGCGTCTCGTTTGCACGGAGGGATGTGCATGGCTACCCAGCAAAGCAGCCATATAGCCAATACCCAGATCGCCAACATGATGGACAGTAGCGCCGGCGATGTCGGCCGGCTCGCCAACGGCGTCATGAACCAGGCCGATTCGCTGTTCCCGAGCTTCCAGGGCGTCGACGGCGAGGCGTTCAAGGATCTCCTGCAGAACTGGGTGAACACGGCTATCCAGATCCAAAAGGGTATGGAGAACATCCAGACGTCGATGCTGACGAACGACGGGCAGAGCGTAACCAACCAGCTCGACAACATCACCAAGATCCGTAACGACTCGGTGTTCGGCATCATGGCCGGAAGCTGACGGACCGTCAGTAACCAGTCGTGCGGACGTCGTACGCCCGCAACACACCCCCCAGGAGCGAGACATGGCGGAAGCCGGCGAGATCCTCATCGAGTACCAAGCCGCTGAGGACGCTACCCAGTACTTGTTGAACGTCAACGGTCAGCTCATCGACACGATCGACAACCTCCACTCGAGCATTCTCCAGTGGGAGGACAGCGCGAAGGGCATGAGTCGCGACCAGTTCGAGCAGAAGTTCGCGGAATGGAAGCAGAGGGCGAACAGCGTCGGCGATGCGATCCGACTGCACTCGAAGGCTCTGATGGACATCGTCGAGGGCTACCAGACCACGGACGCGGGAAACGCCAGCCGCATGGCGAACACGGCGACCAGCTGACCGAGCACCGGGATGGGTGCCCGAGGCGCCGCCCGCCGCGGGCACCCGTCCGTTCCCACGCAGGTGAACCCCCACGGGAGAGATCATGGCCGAGAGTCCGGTCACCCAGCTCGACGCCGACAGCATCAAGAACTTCGCCGACGACGACTTGAGAATCCTGCAC
The DNA here is from genome assembly GCF_042721125.1 of Streptomyces sp. NPDC058469. Taxonomy (NCBI): domain Bacteria; kingdom Bacillati; phylum Actinomycetota; class Actinomycetes; order Kitasatosporales; family Streptomycetaceae; genus Streptomyces; species Streptomyces sp. NPDC058469. The sequence continues at coordinate 65,384 of NZ_JBHXME010000031.1, read as the reverse complement.
GACGATCTGGAGAACCTCCAGCGGCAGGGACCCGGCAACAACGCGTATTCCGTCACCCAGTTCACGACCGGTGGCGGTGCCTCCAGCATCTTTGAGGGCATGGCGCAACCACTGCCCATCGGCAATATGGCCTCAAGCGCGTTCAGTTCCGGCGGGGCCGCTCTGCAGTCGGCGGTGGAGAAGTACGTCACCGACCTGTCCAAGATCCTGCTGCGGCAGGGAGTGATCACCAGCGACCTCTCCCAGGCGCTGCTGGCCTGTGTCACCGACATGCGGAACAACCAGCTCTCCAACCTCGACATGATCAACATGGACAAGGCGGAGGATATTTTCGAGTACGTCAACCGGGACTCCCACCCCGCGACCGCGACAACGACCACGGGCAACACCACGGGCACGAATACGAACACGGGCCTCGGGGTCTGACGACCGGACACGGCATCCGGCGGCAACGAGCGCGTACGACGAACGGGAGCAGGGGCAATGGCAGACCCGACCGGTGACAAATGGGCCGACGCCGTCATGATGTTCACGGGCATGCTGCTGCCCGCCCGCGACAAGGTCTTCACCGACATCCACGGCAACGACAACATCCCGCTGATGAACGTCACCATCAGTGAAGTGTGGATGTGGGACAGGAACGGCCCCCTCAATCAGAGTTGGGGATACGTCCATGAAGGCCACACCTACACGGTGCTCCTCTTCAAGGTCATCGGCGATCAGATCCATTCGTACAAGGCATACATCGATTTCCTGTGGGACGCCCACGAGTCCGCACCGGGTGGCTCCACAGGGGCCAATCTCGACATCTACTCCAACGGTCCCTGGTATGCGTTCAGTGCACTCAGCACGCATTACTCCACCAAAGGCATCACCTACGGCAGTGGTGATTCCGGAATCGGTTCGGTCGCCATCGCGGACGCCGTGGATCTCACCGGTTTCACAGCGGTGTCCCGTGCGTTCGACCGTACGCAGGAATTCTTCAGGGAGTACGAGAAGAAGCTCAAGGACTGGGTCGACGGCATGGACAGCGGCAGCGCCTCCTGGAAGGGCAACGGCGCGCAGCAGTTCACCCAGGTGCTCACTGAGATGTCGGCGAACTACACGTCGTGGAGCAACCAGATGGGCTCCGCCGACTACGCTGGTACCAACGCGCCGCTCGAAGGCGGAACCCCCGCCAACAACCGGCCGGGCGACGCGCTGATCGGGCTCGAGAAATCGATCCACACGTCGGCAGGGAACCTTCTCGGGCCCTTCAATAGTTGGCAGGCCTCTTACAAGTCACGCATTCTCAAGATTCTCGATGATGAGATCATGGCCCCGCTCGTTAACTGGGTCGACAGCAATCAGACGAGTCACGTCTCCATTCACTCGACCAATGATCAATACGGCGATTTCTCGCCCGAATCGGCCAAGTTGGTGCAGGACGGAGGTCTCGTCCCGACCCATCCGCTCTACGGCGACCTGACGCAGATGTCGGCCTGGGCCGCCATTGGCAACGCGGCGATCAAGGCGTGGTGGGGGCACATCGACACGGACCTCGCAGGCGTGGCCGGCACCGAGATGGCCAACGTCGACCACGCCCTGAACGAGGCTTCGGTGATCTTCGAGGGTGGCTTCACCACCAGCTCCACCACCTCCACGAGTGATCCGAACACCAATATCTCGACTGATACGCCGGACGGCAACACGTCCCTGCCGAACGCGACCGACAGGGACATCCCCGACCCCACCGGTACCGGTGACACCGGCACGGGTGACACGGGCATCGGCGACACCGGTATAGGTGACACGGGAACCGGCGATACGGGCACGGGTACGGGTGGCACCGGCACCACGACGACGAACACGCCCATCAGCGGCGCCGACGTGAACAGCGCGGCCACGACCGCCGTCAACGACGCTCTGGACGGGACGGGTGCCGGCATCGGAGCGACGGCCACGACCACCGGGATATCGGGCGCGACCCTGGGGGACACCGGCACGGGTACCGGCACGACAACCCCGGTCGGCACCGGGGGCGTGACGGTGCGTAACGCCGACGGCAGCCTGACCACGACCTACCCGGACGGCACGGTCCGTACCGTCGATGCCGATGGCACTGTGCACACCAGCACCGAGGACGGCAGCGCCTTCACGACCTCGCCGGACGGCACGGTCAGTACGGGGACCACAGTCACCCCCATCGGCGGCGCGACCGGCTCCGGCGCCACGACCACGCAGAACGCCGACGGGTCGATCACCACCAAGCACACCGACGGGTCTTCGGCCACGGCCTACCCGGACGGCTCCGAGACCTACACCGCCCCCGACGGCACGGTCACCCACATCACGCCGGACGGCACCGAGACGGTGACGACGCCCAACGGCACGGTGTCCACCACCACGCCCAGCGGCGGCACCACCATCACCTCGCCCAACGGCACGGTCAGCACGGTGGGTTCGGACGGCGTCCTGCACACCCAGAACCCCAACGGCACGACGACCCTGACCAACCCGGACGGCAGCAAGCTGACCGTGCACCCCGACGGCGGCGTCAAGAACACCTACTCAATCCCGGGTGCCAGTACGGGCAGCGCGGGCACGGGCACCTCCGCTGCCCTTTCGGGTAGCGCGGCGAATGCGGGCTCGGTCAATTCGGTCAATACCGGACAGCAGGCTGGATACGATCTTTCCACTGACTTCACCGGTGCGAACGGCGCCGCCGATGTCGGCTCCTCCTATCTCGGTTCCGCAGCGGCCTCGACGGCCGCCGAGGGGACCGGAGGGATGCCCATGGGCGGCATGGGAGGAATGGGCGGCGGTCAGGGGGGCCAGGGAGAGTCCAAGGGCCGGGTACGGGAGGTCATCGGCGGGGAGACGGGCAGAGCTGCTCCGACCCGGCTGAGGCCCACTCCCGCCCGGATCGAGGAGGAGACCCCGACCGCTGCCCCGCGCACGGAGACCGCGTCCGGTGTCCCAGTGGGTACCGGTGGTCCCGGCGGGGGACCGGCCACGGAGAGCCAGGACCGTGACCGCGAGCACTGGCTGGCCGAGGACGACGACGTCTGGGGCGTGGAGGAGGGCGGCAGCCCGGCGGTGATCGGCCGCTGACACGGCGACCGTACGGCGCTTGTGGGCAGGGAACGGAACGGAAAGGAGAAGCGATGGCCTCGATCGAGGACAAGCTGGCCCTGGCGATGGCGGAGCTGGAAACCGTCCAGGCCAACGCCGGCCGTATCCAGGAGGAGCTCGACAGCGCTTCCGTGACGGTGCTCTCCAAGGACCGCAGTGTCGAGGTCACCGTCGGCAGTCAATGCCAGCTCGTGTCGCTGAAGTTCCAGGGCGACCGCCACCGCGCCCTGGACGGCGAGCAGTTGTCGGCGATCATCATGGAGACGGTGACCACCGCGCGCACGCGGATGGCCGAGCGGGTCACCGACGCCCTGCGCCCGCTGACGGAGCACAAGGGTGCGTTCGCCGATTTCGGCCCGCCCCCCGAGTACGCCGCGAACGGGGCGGCGCTGCCCGCCCCCACGAACTGGGACGCGCTGTTCGACCGCCTGGCCAACCCGTCCGCCCCCGTGCTGGTGGACACCGGTACCGGCGCCAGCGGGAAGCTCCGCGACGAGATCGTCGACGAGGAGACCGAGCCGGAGCCGGTCCCCGCGCCGGAGACGCCCGCCGCGGCGACACCGACCGACACCGCGTCACGCAAGCTCCTCGACGAGATCGTCGAGGACGACCAGGAGCAGACACCGGAGGCGTCCGCCGACCGGGCCCAGAGCAGGGAAAGAGGCTGACCATGGCTCAGTTCAGGGCATCCGCGTCCGGACACGGTTCCGGCGCGGGCTCCATCGACCAGCTCGGCTCGGACGCGAAAGCGATGTGGCAGGTGTTCCTGACCTCCGTCGCCGAGTACGACGGCTGGTGGGGCAACCGGCATGACGAGTTCTCCGAGAACGCCTTCCAGACCTGGCTCGCCAACATGGGCGCCGTCCAGACCGCGGGCGAGGCGATCTTCGGCGCCATCCAGGGTGCGGCACAATCCACGCACGACAACGCCGCCATGCTGACAGAGGCGCAGGCCCAGAGCGCCGCCGTGGTCCAGTCGGCAAACACCCACCACTGACGCCCATGGCACAAGGACCACTCCGCATTGACGAGATCCTCGCGCGCCTGTTGTGGCTGGCGACCGGAGAACTGTTCCCCTCGGCGGACGAGACCCAGGCTCTGGCCAGTCGTCAGCCTTTCGATGTTCTCAACCACAAGGTCGACGGGCTGATCGCCGAGATCAACCAGTCGATCGACCACGCCTCCGAATACCTGCCGGAGAAGATGGCGCCGGCGTACCGGGAACAGATGGGGGTGTTCACCGGGCGGGGCAACAAGAACTACCTGAACGACTTCAAGGAGTCCTTGAAGAACGTGGCCGACGGCCAGACCTCGATGGCCCAGACCATCTACGAGACCAAGTGGCAGATTCTCGCCGAACTGATCCGCCTGCTGGTCGAGTTCATCGTTCTCATGATCCTCAGCTACTTCGGTGTCGGTGGCGTCTCGGCCGCATGGGCCACCGCGCTGGCGCGCAGTCGCGTGGCCCTGCTGGCCGCCCTACTGGAGCTGCTGCGCCGCTCCAGGCTCATGCCGGGCATCACGGAGGCCTTCGAGGAGGCCTTCATGAACTTCATCGTGCGCCTGGGCCTCATGACCGCCGCGCCGGAAGGGTTCCGGCCCGGTGGCTTCGACTGGGAATCCATCGCCATCGACGCCGTCTTCGGCGCCTTCATGGGGATCGGCATGGCCAACCTCCCCATGGTGGCCAACTGGATCAAGAACCTCCTGCACAAGGCCGACGGCAAGTTCGACGTCCCGCTTCCGCACAACACCGCCCCGAACCCGACGATCAGGCCGCCGGCGATCGACGAACCGACGCCGACGCCCGTCCCCGAGCCACGGCCGAACACCACCTCGACGGTGCACCCCGACGAGCACCCCACCGAGCAGGCGACCGTCGGCGGCCACGGCGACGAGCACGCCGACGGTGAACACGGTGGCTTCGTCCACGTCTCGGAGCACGCGCTCATGGAGGGTTCCCTGGAGACCTTCCTGGAGCCGGTGATCTCCGGCATCTTCCAGCAACCGATCAATCCCCTCAGCGCGGAGACCTTCGTCGGCAGCACCAGCAGCGGTGTGGCCAGCCACCACATGGAGAAGGGCCAGGAGTCCCTCGCCGAGCTGGTCAAGGGACTGCGGAAATCCCCCATCGAGGTCGGCTACGGCAACCTGAACCTGAACCCGGACCCGCTCCCAGCGTCCACGACCACACAGACGGCGGCGCAGGAGAACCTCCAGGCTCTGTCCCAACTGCCCTTCCAGGAAAGCCCCGGGGCCGGGACGACCGTAGTGACCACGCACACCGGATCGACGTCGGCGCACACCGGAAGCACAGGCTCAGGAACGACACAGCACGGCGAGGCCGACCCGTCTGTGTCCCGGCAGCAGGACGTCACGGCCGCCACTCAGCCCACCGTCGGCGACGGAACCGCGCAACCTGGCGTCACCACTTCGCACCCGACCACGACGACCACGGGAACCTCGGTCGACGCCAACACCCCGGCCGCGACATCAGGCACCGCCTCGGGTACGGCCGGCACACAGCCGGTGGTCACGCAGCACTCGGGTGGCGTGAGCACATCTGCCGCGACGCCTGGTACGGCCTCGGGTACGGCCGGCACGGAGCCGGTGGTGACACAGCAGTCGGGTGGCGTCAGTACGCCTGCCGCGTCGCCCGGCGTCACCTCGGGTACGGCCGGGACGCAGCCCGTGGCCACGCAGCAGACAGCGGCACCGCACACCACGGGCGGGGCGGCGAACACCACGTCGTCCCAGGCGCAGCCGTCCGCGCAGCAGGCCCAGACCCCTGCGCAGCCGACCGCGCAACAGGCCCAGAACCCCGCACAGTCCACGGCCCCCACGGGGAGCGCGAAGAACTGGCACGGTGTCAGCTCTCCCACCTTGGACACACACACCTACCAGGTGCACCCGACCACCGGTGCGATCCGACTCGCGCAGGGCACTCCGGTCCCCTCGCAGGGCTGGGTCGCGCAGGGCAACGACCTGGTGCAGCCGTCCGCCGGACTGGCGCTGAATCCCGTCACCGGAGAACTCCGCACGGCTTCCGCGCCGTTGGCCGCCGCGGCGAAGATCGCGGCGCAGGTGGAGCCGCCGCTGACGGTGCGGGCTCTGCCGGACGGTCTCGTCGTCTCAGGCGCCAAGCACAGCCTTCGGGTGCCGTTCGCGGGACCGACCACTCCGGTGGCCCCGGCGAGCCCCACCCAGGGTGCGGTACCGACCGAGAGCGGAACTCCGGGCACCGCGTCGACCTCGCTGACGACGTCCGCCCCGCTCACCACCTCAAGTGCGGTTCCCGGCAAGGCTGATCAGAACCAGAACCAGAACCAATCCACGCCCATATCCACGACGGGTGTCACGCCCGCCGAGACCGTCGCGGTCCTGTCCGTGTCGGCGCGGACCGCCCCGTACGCCATCCTGTCGGGCAAGCCGGTCGATGACGGCTCCTCGGTCGACGACTCGGCCAGCGAGGCCGGCAGCGAGACGGAGAGCGAGTACTCCGCGCTGTGGGAGACCGGCTCCGAGGGGACGGCTGCGACCGAGGAGGAGGCCGTGGCCGCGTCTCAGGAGGCCCTCGGCAAGGGCCCCCTCGACGTCGAGGGAGGCGACGAGCGGGAGCGGGCCCGCGAGTTGCAGGAGGAGTTCGCCGCGCGCTGGCGCGAACGGCAGGATCTGCTGCGCGAGTTGGGCCGTGGTGTCCACCCCGCGCCGAACCCGGGTGAGGAGGCCGCACCGCGTCTCGACCGGGCCCGTGCCATAGGGATCCACCTACGTCTCGACGACATCGACGCCGAACTCGGCCGTATCGAGGAGGCATTGGAGCGCCTCGACAGCGCGCCCGCCCGGGACGACATGGATCTGCCGGTCTCCCGCGCACCGATTACCCCCCTGGTCATGCCCTTGGCGGCACCCCCGGTGGAGGTCGGCGTCATCAGCGCCTGCGCGCTGCAGACCGGCGCCGAGCCCGCCCACCACACCGAGCCCGCACCTCCGGACGTACGGCCGCACCCGGAACCGGAGAACTGGCACCTCGACCTGGCCGCGCTCCTCGGACAGGGCAGGAACGGACGGCGTAACGCGTTCGGGTCCCTGAACGCGGCACAACGGCAGTGGCGTACCACCGAGCAGGGCCGCGAGCTGCTGCGGAGCCTCGCCGCCTCCCCCGAGGTGAGCGGACCCGAATTCGCCGAGCTTGCCGGCCTGTTGATCGTCGAGCGGGCCGCCGTCTCCGACGAGCCGCTGTTGGGGGCGTACCGCGCACGCCGACTGCTGGCCGGTCTGCTGCACGACCCGCAGACGGCACTGCGTCTGCTGGACAGCGGGATGACGGTCCGGATCCTCGGCCGTCAGGAGCGCATCACGGACATGCCGGCCTTCCGTCACCTGGCCGGGGTCGAGACGTTGCCGGGCACCGGCAAGCTCTGGGACGCCATGCGCGGCGCGGCCTCACTGGAGACACTCACTGTCGCCGTGGCGGAGGAGAACCTCTTCGGCATGGCGGCTGCCGAGGTCGAGGGCGCGGAACAGCAGGCCGCGAAGTACTCCGAGGCGCTGCACGAGATGGCCCACGCGGTACAGCTGACGGGACTGGCTCAGGCGGACCAGGACCTTATCCACCAAGAATGGACGGCAAAGCAGGAACAGGGCTCCGCCGGTGAGTGGCCGGACGCCTATTCCAGGCTGAAGCCGGAGGAGTTCTGGGCGCAGCTCTCGCTGGCGTACTTCAACGCCAACGCCGGCCGGGACCCCTTCAGCGGGAAGCGGCGGCGCAACGGTCCTGCGGCCGCGCTCACCCTCTCCTCGCCCGCGATGCAGGACTTGCTGCGCCGCGTCTACGGACCGCCGAACCTCGCGCCGCTCATCGGTCCCGACACGCCCAACCCGGTGCAGGACTACCGGCGTTCGGAACTCGCCCTGCGGGCGATGCGGGAGTTCACCGCAGGGGTGGACGAGAGGGGCGCCGATGTTCCGGTGCCCGCACGGCCCCCGGTCTCGTCGGTGCCGACGATCGTCGTCTCCGAGCACACCGTCTCCGGCGAGCCCGGGACCGCGACGTATCCCCGCCGGATCCAGATCGTCGGCAAGGATTCCGCGACGCCGCCGCGTCCGAAGCGTTCACTGCTGCGACCGGTCGTGGCCCCGGCCCCGGATCCCGTGCCGTTGTCGAGGGACAGTGACACCGAGTCGACGTACTCCCAGGACGAGGACGGCCCGGCGAGCCGGCACCGCTACGGTCACCCGTGGCTGGTGCCCGGTGCCCTGGGCGACATGGTGGTGGCCGCGACGAGCCCGCTCCCCGCCGAGAAGGCCCGCCTCCATGCGAGCCGGGCGGCCGACACTCTGCGGCTGCCGGCCGCCGTGGACGGCGCTCCGGCCCGGGCGGCCATGCACCAGGACATCCGGGTCGAACTCGCCCGGATGCTGAGCCAGGAGACCACGGACGGGCTCTCCGAGGTGGAGGCCGCGACGGGCGACACGGCGTACGCACGCGCCTGGGAGGACCTGCTGCTGCACGGGCACACCTTCGCGTCGCAGGGCAGACTGGTGTGGATCAAGCCGGTTCTCACCAACGTGCGCCGCGACTTCCCCGGTGTGAACAGCGAGGCGGAGCTGCACCGCGTCGGCTTCCCTAACACCGTCGGCGAGGGCGTGGGTTCGAAGGAGACGTCGGTCGACTCCGACATGACCCTGATGAACGTCGCGCTCTCGAAGGTGAGCCGGATCGGATCCTTCGTCCTCCCCGTACCCAGGGTGAGGGTCGGCGCGGAACACCAGCGCCGGAGCAAGTGGAGCCAGCTCGTCTTCGGCAGCAGCAAGCTGTACGAGGGCGACCGTGAGCCCTTCTCCTGCGAGGTGGCTTTCCGGGTCTTCGTGGACGGTGAGGAGGCTCTCTACGAGCTCCCGGCGGACCGTTCTCCCACGGGCGTACGGCAGTTGAGCAGTCGGCCGCTGGACCGCACGCCGCACGACATCAGGGTGGCGTTCCCGAGCCAGTTCGTGGACCCCGCGAGCATGACGCCGGTGGACCGCGCCGCTCCCGGCCCGGTCGCGCGCCGCCGCGCGGCCGAACTGCCGGTCGTGCTGAACGCGGTGGACATCACGGCGGCCGTGGCACGGCTGCACGCCAACCTGCGGGCCGTCCGGCTGTCGCCGCGGGCCGTCCAGGAGATCCTCGGCGAGGTCAGGGAGCAGCTGACCGAGCGCGCGGTCCGCTACCGCAGCCGGGTGATGCTGGGCGGCGGCGACGTCTCCGGCGCCATCCAGGTGCGCGGCGGGCGTACGGCGGAGGTCGAGTTCTCCGGGAACATCCACTTCCGGTTGAAGCCGGTGCCGGGAGGAACTCGTGCGGTCGACGTCGTCAAGGAGGTCAGGGTCCGGGATGACATCGGTTCCGCGCTGTCCTCCTCGACGGAGACCAAGTTCTCCGACTCGGCCCGCTTCGGCGCTGGGTTCGACCTGGCGGGCGTCAACCACGGCGAGACCGTCGCCGACGAGGACGGCCACGTCAGGTTCGTGACGACGGGGCGTCTGCCTCTGCTCGCCGTCAGCGCCCGGGCCAAGCGGACCAACGCCAAGTCGGTGCTCGCGGAGACCCACACGCACACCGTGGTGAACTCGACCGACCGGCAGGTGCGCGGCACCTCGCAGCTGGAGTTCGAGATCGCGGTCGCCTCCGCCACGCACCCCGGTATCGCCGTGGTCAAGGTCGCGGTCCCGGCCGAGGTCGGCGTCCCCGAGCGCGGCGGGCGCGGCGTGGACTTCCTGGAGTCTTGGGCGCCGCCCGCGGCCCCGATCATCGACGGAGAGCGTCCGTCGTGGGTGGCGGACACCGACGACGACGCCCGTACGCTCGCCGTCGAGACCCGGGCGCGCCAGGAGAACCCCGATGCGCCGGTGCTGCCGCCCCGGTGCGGCCGGGACCCGGAGTTCGCGGTCGCCACGGCGATGCCGGGCAGCGGTGGTGTCATCGACGGGCTGCGGCGCTCGCTGCGCCGACGCGACCAGGAGCTGCGCGCCGGTCTGGTCGAAGGCGTACGGGCGAGGATCGCCGCCACCGACTGGACGGCCGTGGAGAACGAGCTCAACTCGTTCTATTCGCGGGGTGCGTTGGAGGCGGACCTCTCCGAGGCCATGCACGGCATCGTCCGTACGGTGACGGTGGCCGGGAAGCGCTACCGGCTCGGCGCGAAGCTCTTCGTCGGGGAGACCCCCGTCGACACACAGGACTTCGACGCCACCGTCAGCCAACGCCAGCAGGCCACCCATCAGGCGTCCGGTACCGCCTCGACGGAGAACCGCGGCACGATCGGCACCGCCTTCGGACCGCGCACCGACTTCGACGACAGCCAGGGCCGGCTGCGGTTCTCCGCCCGTCTGCCCGAGTACACCCGCACCGGCAAGGCCGACGAGACCTTCGCACGGGCCGGGATCTCCTACCGTCGTACCGAGGCCGCGGGGCGGAACTCGGAGGAGTCCTACGACGCGGCCTGGCGACTCACGATCACTCCCGTCGCGGCGGACCCCACCGGCGCCGAGACCCTCTGGGTCCACGGCAACGGCGCCGTGTCCGTCCAACTGCTCACGGGCCTGGACACGCGCCCCAAGACCGGGGAGCCGGAGGTCGTGACGCGGGCGCGGGCTCTGCGGCTGCGTCGCGAGCTGAACCTGCGGCCCGGCTCGACCGGCGGTCTCTACCCCAAGTTCGCGCTCATGCCGCTGCTCGTCCACGACGTGGCGGCGGCCTTCGGCCGGCTGAACCACATGCCGGTGAACTGGCATGAGAACGAGGCTAATTGGCCCGAAGAGCTGACGGCCGCGCTCTCCCCGCGCGCTCTGGGCTCGCACTTCGGACAGCTCACCGGCACCTGGGGCAGGCTGGTCCAGCTCGCCCCCGTCGGCGAGTTCAAGCAGGCCATGCGGATCCGCGCGCGCGTCGTCGAGCGCGTCGAGGACCGTCTGGAGACCCGCAACCCCCGCGAGATCGAGCAGTACCAGTCCGGACGCACCTCGTACAACCACGTCACCGGGACGGTCGACGAGCTGGAGGGCTCGCTGACGGTCACCGGCCAGGCCCGCTCCGGGCAGGACCCCCAGGTCGACATGAAGCGCGCCGACGGCCCGCCCGACGGCGAGTCCGTCGCGAACCCCGCCACGACCACCGATTCCACCGCCGTCGGCGAGGGCGCCGACGAGGTGTGGCGTGCCGCGTTCGCCGTCCGCGGCGGCGTCGAAGTCGCCCAGGGGCAGACCGAGTCCAGGACGTCCGGCGACATCCACACCAGCCGGCTCATCCACCTCTCCGAGGCCACCGGGGCCGACGGTACCAGGACCCCCGTGCACCCCACGGTCATGCGCGGCGACGTGGTCCTCGACGTCGAGCTGATCCGCTGGACCGGCACCACCGACCCCGTCGTCGAACCCGTCACGCTCGCCTACGACAACGCCGTCGGCCTGCTCGTCCCCGACCGGGCCCTGGAGGACCTCGACGCCTCCCTGGCCCAGGAGGTCGACCACGCCGCGGCCATGGCGGCCCACGAGAACGGCGACGGCCCGCACCCCGGCACCCCGCCCGTGCCCGCGGTACCGGCCGGGTCGCGGGTACTCACCCGCGCCTACGCCGGGAGCGTCCCGCTCACGGCCCTGCACCCCGAGGCCATGGACACCGACGCCGTGTTCACCGCCCTCGTGGACCGCGCCGTACAGCTCGGCATGCTGCGTCGCGCCACCGACGGCGAGGTCGTCCCCGACGCCATGTACCAGGCGTTCCTCGCGACTTGGGGCTCGGACGCGCTGCGCGACCAGTTCCACACCGTCGTCGGCACCGGCGTCAGCGGCCTCTTTCCCGCCCCGAGCCGCTTCGGGCGCGGCCGCCGTATCCGCGTCAAGGTGCGAGCGACCAGGCTCGGCGTCCCGGTCGGGCACCGGGTGCGGCGCGACGTCAAGCTGAAGCTGCGCAGCCAGTCCGTCGACATCTTCCGGAAGGCCAAAGAGAGCCTGCGCGGTCTGTCCGGCGCGGTGAGCGCACGCGGCTACTTCGGCCTGCACCACACCCTGTACGGCGGGGGCGGCGCACAGGCTTCCGCCGAGGCACTCGACGGCTCCTCCACAGGCGTGGAGACGAAGTCGACGGACGACCACGGCGTCGAGTTCAAGGGCACGATCGAGGAGTTCGACCACCCGATCGACTACCGGATCACCTTCGCCGTGGCCGGTTTCCTGCCGGCGTTCCTCACCGCCCCGGTCGACGCGCTGCGTTCTGCGGCGGCCACCGCCGGCGGCTGGATACCCGTGCGGTGGAAGCGCACCGCCGCCCACCTCACGTACCAGGCCGCGACCTACGTCGCCGCGCTGACCTCCGCCGCCGCCCCAACCCCGACGACGCCCCCGGTGGCCGAGCCCGACCCGCTGCTCCGGCCCATCGAGGTCCGGGGCGGCCGGGTCCGGCTGCTCGTGCCCTCGCTTTTCACCGTCCCCGCCGGCGACCCGACGGCCGTGACCACCTGGGCCACCTCGGACCCGAGAACCCTGCGCGGCACGTGGACCCCGGCGACCGCGCCGCAGGAGCCCAGCGCGGAGCTGCGTGCCACCGTCGCCGAGCTGCATCCCTGGGACGTGCGGGCGGCCGCCGCGCTGAACGAGTGGGCGAAGGTCGCCGCGCTCCAGACCGCCGCGGAGCCGGACCTCACCGACGAGGCCACTCTGCGCCGCGCCGACCTGACGCCCGCCTCCGTCGAGGAGGCCGTCTACGACCACTACACGAGCCTCGGCCAGGTCCGCCCCGGCATCGAGCGGCTGCTGCTCGGCACCTACCAGGTCCCGGTGGGGGACAGGACCGTCACCGCGCGTCTGCGACTGACCAGCGCCCACCGGCATCTCCCCGACGCCGCCCCGCTCAAGACCCGTCGCTACAAGCCCACCCTGACCGCGCCGAAGAACGACACGGTCCGCGAGCGCGGCGCCGACTGGGGCCTCAGCTGGGAGATGGGCGGCAGGCACGAGACCGGCCGCACCCTGTTCGACAACCCCTGGAAGCGGGGGCGCCTGTGGAAGTCCAGGCACGCCCACGAGGTCGGCACCAACGACAAGCCGTACCGCGTCAAGAACCAGGACTACGTCACCCACCGCTTCGACGGCGTCCTGGAACTGACCCCCGACGGCGACCCCCGTCGCACCTTGTGGGTCGAGGTCCCGGACGCGCTGCTCGGCTCCCTGCCCGACAGCGGTGTCGAACGGCATTTCACCGACTTCGCTCTGTACCCCGATTTCACGGCGCCCTCTGCCGAACAGGCCTCGGAGAAGGAGGAGAAGGAGCCGTTCGACGCCGACCGGGAGTGGGACGAGACCCACCCGGTGCCCGGCGCCTTCGGTACCCCCGGCACCGACGCGGAGGTGCTGCCCACCACCGCACCGCACCTCGCGGAGGAACGTTCACCCCAGGCCCTCCCGACCCCTGCCTGGCAATGGCTCGACGGACTCCTGACCGGTTCGCCCTTCGGGACGAACAGCGCCGACGCTCGCGGCGGTGTGCTGCCGGCCCCTGTCTCCGTGCCGTTGATGGCACCCCCGGTGGCCGCCGGCGACTCCGAGTCCGCCACCCCGCGGACGAGTCCCGAGCGGCGGCGTGAGGGGGAGCAGTCGGCGCAGATGTACGACGGCCTGATCGGCGGGCTGATGGACGAGCGCCTTGAGCTGCTGACCGAACTCGCGGAACTGGACCGCACGGAAGAGGAACTGAGGGACGCCGGCCTGGCGTTGGAGTCCCTCACCGCGGCCGAGCGCAGTCGGCTCGCCGCCGCGACGGAGACGGCGAGCGGTTCCCGCGGCCCGCTGCCCGTGCCTCTCACCTTGGAGAGCGTGGCCTCCCGACGGGCCGACGCCCGCTCCCGGCTCGCCGTGGTCACGCGGGACCTCGCGGACATCGGCATCCCCGCGGCCGTCCTCAATCCGAACCCTAACGCCGCGGCGAAGTTGCCCGGCGGGGCGAAGAAAAAGAAGAAGGCCGCCAACACCCCGGTCGATCCCTCGGGTACCCCCGCCAACCTCTCCGACATTCCCGCCGGTCCCTCGGACACCACCGTCGGCCAGAGCCCGGCCGCTGCCGCCTCGGTGCCGACCGATCAAGACTTGATGGACCAGGCATGGCAGGACCTGCCCGGCTGGATCCTGAACGAGGCATCGGTCCAGGATTTCAAGCCGCTCAACGATGCTGCGGTCAGGGTGATCCTCCGGCGGCTCGACAACGCTCAGCTCCACCTGGTCGGCGAATCCCGGGAACACGTGGTGCGTGTCCTGGTGAACAACCCAGCCCAGCACGAGGAGTGGAAGGCGAACCAGGATGTCCTACGGCGCCTCGTCGAGCACCCCGAGGCTCTCGCCTCCCTGGCGAACCAGCTCTACGTCGGAGGGCTGCTGACCTCCCACCCGAAGATCATCGACCTGCTCGCCGAAGACGAGCCGTTGCGCGAGTACTTGGCCATGTACACGCGAGGAGATCAGGTCTCCACCCCGAAGTCCGCCTACACTCTGCTGTCCCGGCTCAACGAGGACGTCCCGCAGAAGGACGGCTACGCCGAGGGCCTGCGGATGCTGCTCGATCTGCCGGACTTCAACAGCGCCAGTCATTTCCCCGTGGTCAGCATCAGCCTGGTCAACACCCTCGCTCACCTGGATGCCCTCCCCGTGCTGGGGGACAGTTGGATCGAGCGTCGAGACGTCCTCCAACATGAGGTGCTGCTGCGCGCGGCCGTCGCCAGCCCGGCCTTCGGGCGACTTTTGAGGGACAGGGCGGAACTCGGACTCCATCTCACGCTCGACCGGACCATAGCCCTGGCCCTGATCGAGAAACGGGGGGCGGACCCGAATCCTCAGGATCTCGGAGCGGTGCTGGGCGACCGCGAGCGCATCACGGAACTCCAGGCGCACCCGCGATCCGTCCGTCTGCTGCTCACCACTCCGCCCCTCCTCCGTCGCTTCGCACAGGGCGACGCCGCCAAACGTGGCGAACTGCTGCGGCTCCTCGACTCCGACCCCCTGCTCACCGAGGTTCTGACCGGTGCCTTCCCGAAACTTGCCAACAATCTCGCCGTGAGCGAGAAGACGTTCGCCGCCGCCTACGGCAGGGGTGGCCTCGGGGCCGCTCTCTCTGAGGACCCCACCCTCCTGAACGACCTCATGAAGCAGGGCCTTTCGGCCCTGGACGCCGTTCTCAGGAGTACGGAGGAACTGCCTGGGCGCAAGCGCAGGACACTCGGCGAGCTGTCGCCGGAGCGGGCCGCGGCGCTCGAAGTGGCCCGGCACCTGCTCGTCCACCCGCATGAGAAGACCAGGCTTGTCAAGGACCACCCCGAATTTCTCGACGCGCTCGGCCCGGGCATGCCCTTGCGTGCCCCGGGCGTGCTGCGGGCCGTCCTCGCCAACCCCGAACTGTCCCGTACGATCCTCACCCATACCGATGCGTTGGACTTCCTGGCCCGTGACCCGGAGCTCGCCGAACTGGCGCGTGTCACACCGGCCGTGGCCGACCAGCTCCTCCACCAGCTCGACTCCCTCCAGCGCAGCCTGTCCATCCCCGGTGTGCGGGACAGCATCCGCCGTGACGAGCGCTTGCTGAACGCGCTCGTGTTTCAGTCAGTGCTGGACCTCGTGGAGAGTCACCCCCCGCTGATCCCCCTACTCCACACTGACGACAACGCGCTGCTCGACTTCTTGGTGCGCACCAATTGGATTGGTAACGCGGTGGCGCAGGACCCCGGCCGCCTCGCCCGGCTGGCCCAGCACCCCGGCTTGGTGCGCGGCCTCGCCACCGGTGACCAGGTGCACGGCCTGGTGGTTCACTGGGGTCGGTTGATCGAGAACTCGGCGCTGATGACCGCGCTCGAGAACGATGTCCCGTTGCTGGACGCCCTGGTGAAGTTCCAGCTCCTTCACAGCGTCCTCACATCACCCAAGGTCACCCGGCTCATCATTGAGGAGCCGGGCCACTTCGGCGACGTTCTGCACGACCCCGACACTCTGTGGGCCGCGATCGAGGCCGTGGGTGGTGCCACTCTCGACGGCGAGGGCTACGAGATCGATCTTCTCGGCGGAGAGGCGGCCGCCGCCGTCGCCGCCTTCATGAAGTCTCCTGGCCAAGCCGGAGTCCGGTCCCAAGAGGGCGGCCTCGCCTGGCAAAGTGCCTACCTTGCAGCCCGTGGCCTGGAAACGGGCAGTCCCGAGGCGGGCGAGGTCTCCGAACGGCTCCAGGGAATCGCGGAAGGCTTCCTGGGCAGTGACGGTCTGCGGGAGGCTTTCGAGGACGACCAGTCGCTCGTCGGGAAGATGCTCAGTAATCCAGAACTGCTGCCGGCCTTTCTCGAACGCCCCTCCCTGCTGTCCGTGCCCCTGGACTTCAACGGTCGGTATCTGTTCACCTCCGACCCCGAGCTCTGTGCCCTCCTACGTGCCGACGGCGCTTTCCTGCTGACCTTCGTTGCGAACGCGTGGATGCGCGGCTTCATACGGACCTTCCCGTATTTCCGTCGGGACGTGCTCGCGAATCCCGTACTCGGCCGCCTCCTCGTCTCCGACCCCGGCGTCGACGCGATCTACTTCCGTGTGCCGCCGATGCGACACATGCTGCACCGTTCCCACGCCGCGGTACGCTTCGCCCTCGACGACCCGACGATCCTTACGATCGCGATCCGCGGCCACCAGCGCCTCTTCGACGCGCTGGTGGCAGCTCACACCGCCACCCCCGAGGACGCCGTCGCCGCCGACCCGTCCGGGCCGGATCCCTCAGCGGCCTTCGCCGCGATCGTCGCCAACAGCGCGGTCCGCGACGCGGCCAAGGCACGGCCCGCGCTGGTGGCCCGCCTCACGGCGCACCCCGCCGTCGCCCGCGCCCTGACCGCCCACCGTGACTCCGGGGTGGACGGCGAACTGCTCGACCGGCTCCTCGACGACGAGACCCTGCTCGGTGTCCTCTCGGCCCACCCGGATCAGGCCGGGTTCTTCGTCGGGAACCGGGACCGCCTCGGCGCCGCGTTCTCGGCCTCGTCGCTCGTCCGCGCAGCGGCCGAATCGCTTCCCCTGCGGCGGCTGCTGACCCGGGTGCCCGACGTCACCCGGGTACTCGCCACGAGCCCCCGCCTTGCCGCCGCCCTGGCCGCCGACCCGGCGCTGGCACCGCTGTTGGAGCAGAACCCCGAGATCGCGTACGCGCTCGCGAGTGACCGCGGTACCCTCGTCGCCGACCCGAGCCTCACAGCAGCCCTGCGTCATCACCGGCGGCTGCGTCGGCAGCTGTTCTCCGACAGCACGATCGGCCGCGCTGTACGGTCCCGGCCCCACCTCCTCGCGTACCTGGCGGAACCGCGATCCCAGGGCGTCCTGCGCGACAGCGATGAGACCGAGGTCCTGCTCACCGCCCTCAGCCGGCACCCGGCTGCGGTCAGGTTTGACCCCGATGTCCTGCACCAGCTCTTCACCACACCTGTGCCTGTTGCCCAACTTGCCGACCGTGGGCGGCTGTTGTACCAGGCCTTCGGTGCGTCCGCGCTGCTCACCGTCCTGCTGAGTCCCGGGGGCGGGGCCGCCATCGCGGAGGCGCTGCGCCGGAACGGGTCGCTGCTGGACGGCTCCGCCTCCGCGATCGCCACGGCTGCTACCGCTCTGCTGCTTGAACAAGGGGCCCCGGCCGCCGAAACACCGGGGCACACTGAGGATTTCGAGGGGAAAATCCTGGCCCTCCTGCCCTGGCCCCGGCGGCATTCCGAACTCGCCCAGGCGATCGAGGCCGACCCCGAGGCAGCCACTGCGGTTCTCGAGCTCCGTGCCACCCCTGAACTCGCCGTGATCCTGGCCGCCGACGTGGAGACCCGCGGGGAGGTGACCCGCGAGCCCGCCCTGGCCGAGAGCCTGCATCTGGCGGACTACCTGCGTACGGAAGGACCTTTCACGGACGCGGCGTCCGCGCTCACCGCCTTCGTGGAGAGCCGTGCCCTCCGTGTCGACGGTCAGTACTACCGCTGGCTCGACGAGATGGCCCGGACGACCTTCGCCGAGCACCAGGACCGGCTGAGCGAAGAACTCGTCCGGCGCGACGAGGCGGACGCGGCCTGGTTCCGGGCCTTCAAGCCCAATGAGCCGAACACCTGGGACTTCAGCGGCACGCTGCTGCTCAGTGAGGCGTTGAGCAACGGCAGCGGCCTTCCGGACGAGGCGATGGTGGTGCTGGAGAGGCTCGCGAACGGCACCGCGCGTCCCCGCGAGACATGGGAACGCGTGCGCCCGTTCGTCGGCTACCACGCCCACGCGGGCAACGGCGGGGTCACCTTGACGTACCTGCCGAGCGCGGCAGGCATGGTCGTGTACGCCTACGCGTACAGCAGGGCCCGTCCCGACAACCAGTACCGCTGGGTCGGCTTCGGGGCGGTCCCCTTCTCCGGCGCGCTGCCCATCGAGGCGGCCGAGAAGGACGCTCCCTTCGTCAGTGCGCGCGAGCTGTTCGCGCGGCGCGGGACGGCGCTGCCGTTGGCCTCGCCGCCCACCGGTGACACCGTCGCGACGGCGTGCGCGCTCTCCGTCAGCAGTCCCGTACCCGACCGACCGCCGTCCCCCGCGCCCCAGTACACCGCCCTCCCGGAGCCGCAGGACTGGCTGCTGGACAAGGACACACTGCTCGGGATGTCCCCGCAGGAGCGCCTGGACACCTTCGGCTCCCTCACCCCGGCACAGCGGCGCTGGCGTACGACGCCGGAGGGCGAAGCCCTGCTCAGCGCACTCGCGCCGGCCGGCATCGCCGACGGCTCCGTTACGATCGCTGACCGCCCCACCCCGACCGCCCTGTCGGCGGCGGAGTTCGCGAGCGTGGTCGCGGTCCTGATCACCGAGACCTCGCCGCTGTCCGAGACGCCGGCGAGCAGCCGTGAGGCCGCCCGGGTGCTGACGGCGCGGGTGCTCGCGCATCCGGCGGCGGCGCTGCGTGTGGCGACCTCGGGTGTGGATGTACGCATCCTGGCCCCCGCCGAGCCGCTGACGGCGCTGCCCGCCTTCGCGCACCTGCGGGGTGTTCCGCTGAGCGACGGCCGGACCTGGGACACCGTGCGCGGTGCCTCCTCCGGCCCGGCCCGGCTGGTCGCCCTGGCCGAGGAGAACCTCACCGGGGGGCAGCCCGATCCAGGGACGACCGGTCAGGCACCGGCGCACGACGAGAACTACTCCTCGTCGGTGCACGAACTCCTGCACCTGCTGTACGAGTTCGGCTTCACGCCGGAGCGGCGCGCTTTCTTCGTCAGTGCCCATGCCGCCAAGCGCCGCGCCGAGGCGGACGGGACTCCTGTGGAGTGGCCGGACGGCCCGCGGATGAGCACCGACGGCGTGGAGATGGAGAACTACTCCTCGCAGCCCGACGAGTACTTCCCCCAGCTCGGCGCCGCCCAGCTCGGCGTCAACGCGGGCACGGACCGTTTCACCGGCCGGCCGCGCAACAACGGTGCCGACGCGGTCGCCCGGCACGAGACCCCCGCTGTCGCGGACGTCCTCGCCCAGTTCCTCGGTACCGACCCGCTCGTCGGCACGAACCCCCTCACCGCCACCGCGGCCTCCGAGGAAGTCCTCGCCGCCGGGCGCGACTTCGACACCCTCGTCGAGCAGGCACGGGAACTCACGGAACAGGCAGACACACAGGCAGCGTTGACGCCGAGTCGAATCTCGGCGCCTACTGCCGGCCCTTCGACCGAGACCTCCGGGCCCGCCGACGGGGCGGCACTCCTCGACGACACCAAGCTGACGGGGCAGGACGCGCGGGCCATCGCCTGGAGCGCGGTGCTCGACGTGCTCACAGCCGAAGCAGCCCAGGCCGCCGAGCGCGCCGGACTGCCCGCCGCTCCGGCTGCCGAGGCCGTACGTGACATATGGCGGGCTCGTGAGCAGACAGTACGCGAGTACACCGAGGCGACGGTCGACGCCAAGCGAGTCCGGGGGCGAGACGACATCACCGACGAGCTACGGCGGTCGCTCACCGGCACGGCTGAGCGGAAAGCGGAGGAAGCCGCCGCGGCCGTACACGAGGCCGATCGGCGGCTCGCCGGACTCGGCCTGGACCTGGGTCTCGTTGAGGAGTTGCGCGCCGAGGTCGATGCCGACCTGGCCCGGGCGTCGAGGGACGGGGGCGAGCTGCACCACCTGCCGGAGGCGGCGGGCGGGGACACGGGGACGGCCATCGCCTGGCCGGCGACGTGGCAGGCGCCGTTGGGCGCGACCATGCGGGCCAAGGTGTGGGCGTGGGGCCGCGAGCTGGACCGGGTCGCCGGGGAGCGCGGGGCCCCGGGCCGCCCGACGACTGAGCACGAGGGCACCGACTCGCCCGAAGAGGCGTGGACGCGATGGCTCGACGCCAAACGCGCGGTGCACAGCGCCCGGCAGGCGAACCAGAACCTGCGCCGGCCCGCCGCCGCGACCGGGCTGCCGGCTGTCGAGCAGCAGCAGGTCGATGCGCTGGCCGACATCGCGGAGGCGAACAGCACGCTGACGCGTGCCGAGCGGGAACTCGCGGACTGGGGCCTCGACGCGGCCGAACTGCCCGGCATTCGGGCCTCGTTCGAGTCCCGCTGGGTCCGCGGCGAGATCCAGCGCGAGGAGCTGGCGCTGACCGAGCCCGGCGAGGCACCCCCGGCGCCGCTGCCGGACGCCGGGGTGTTCATGGCGGACCTCGCACCGGTGACCGTGCGCGTCACCCCGCGCGGCGTCGTGGCCGGCGAGGCGGCGGAGACCGAACTCACCTATGCGGCACGGCAGTTCACGAACGCGATCGCCAACTGGCGCGGTCAGGGCGCGGAGGTCCTGCCGACGATCCGCGTCTTTGGCGACGGCCGCGGCGGGCGTGACCGTGCGGAGGCGATCGCCAAGCAACTGCGCCGCCGCGTACGGGCCCGGCTGGACCGGCTGTGGGGCGAGGGCGTCGAGGCCGACGCTCTCGTGGTCGTCGACGACCAGGTGCCGACGCCTGCTGTCGCCACGCCGGTCCGTCCGGCGGGCAGCAGCGTCACCCTCGTCCTCGATGAGCGCGCCGCTCTCGATGCCGCCCGCGCCGATCTCCCCGCCCTGCGCGCCCGCGCGATGACGTATCCGATGGTCGCGCCGCAGAACCCGGCGGCGCTGCGGGACGAGCTTCTGCCGCTGTCCGCCGGGCAGTTGGCACGGGCGCTGGCCGAACTGCCCGCGCCACAGCGCAGATGGCTGGCCCAGAACCCCGACTTCACGGGCCGCCTCGCCGTACGGCTGAGCCCCGCCGAGTTCGCCGGCATCGCCGCCGTACTCCTCGTCGACGTTCCCCGGGGCGTCCAGGCCCCGGTCAGCGCGCGCCACGAGGCGGAGCGGATCACCGCCGCGATGCTGCACAACATGGCGATGACACTCGAACTGCTGGCCAGCGGTACCCGGTTGGTCGTCGTTCCGGCGGAGATGGACGATTCGAGCGGGATGCGCCCGATGAGGCGGGCGTCCAAGGACAGGCCCATGCGTGCGGCCGCCCACCTTCCCCATCCGACCGCGGCGGTGTTCGGTGAGGACAACCTGCGGGGGACACCGGGCCCCGGCAGCAGCCAAGCCTTGTACGCGGACGGAGCGTCCGTCCCGGTGCACGAGATCACGCACGTGGTCCACCAGAAGATGCGCGAACAGCACCGGAACGCCATCAACCTCGCGTACCTCAAGAACCTTGTCGCGGACCGCGTCGAGGAGAAGTTCAAGGGAACCCCGCTCACGTCCCGTTGGCCCAATGGCCCCCGCTACGGGCAGCGCCACGGGGTGCGCACCAAGGAGAACTACTCCGCCGCCAACGTGCAGGAGTTCCTTGGCGAGCTTGTCCGCGCCTGGGAGGGCGTCAACGTCGGTTTCGACGGGATCACCGGGCTTTCGCGCAACAACGGCAACGTCTGGGTGCGTGCCCAGTACCCCGACCTCGTGCCGATCCTGGAGGAGTACTTCGGTCCCGGTCACCCGGACGCGTCGGCGCTCGCCGCCAACCCGGTGCGGGCGGCCGAGGCCGAGGAGCAGGTCTTCGTCGGTCTCCGTGCGCTCTTCGTCACGGCCGAGACCGAGCATCGGTCCGCCGAGGGCCGGGGGATGGACCCCGACGTCGAGCAACTGTGGCGCTCGCGGCTGACCGGACTCGCCACCGCCGTACCGCCGGTCGCGCGGCTCCAGAAGGAGGGCTTCCCCCGCACGCTGTGGAACGCGTGGACGCTCGCGGAGGCCTCGCACTCCGAGGTGCTCGACGCGCGGGCGAAGCTGGGCGACTTCGACCGCCGGACGGTCCTCCACGACGACCCGGTGTCGCGCGCCCTGCTCGTGGACCGGCTGCGCGACGCCGAACTCGCGCTCGCCGAGGCGGCGGTCCCCCTCTCCGCGTGGGGCGTCGACGTGGAGACGGCGGCGGCCGGGTTCGCCCGGACCCGCGAGGAGGTGACGGCGACCCGCCGCGCCGCCCGTCGCGCCCGTACGGCGACCGCTCCCACCACCGGTGCCGTGGAGACGGCGCGGCGGGGCTCCGTGGACACCCCGCCCGTCGACGTCCTCGTGGGTTCCCCGGAGCAGGAGAGCGCCGTCACGCGGGCACTGGAGGCGCTGGCTCCCGCCCCCGGGACGGCTCCCAGCCGCCCGGTGACCATGCCGCCCCGGGCCGACGGGCTGCTGAACACCTTGGTGGGCCAGCCCGCTGCCGAGCGCGAGTCGCAGATCGCCACACTCGCGGCCCAACACCGGCGTTGGCTCGCCCAGGACGCGCCGTTCGTCGAGCGGCTCGCCGGGAAGCTCCCCGCCGAGGACTTCGCCCGTACGGCGGCCCGCCTGCTGGTGGACACCGAGGGCGACTGGAGTACGGCGGCTGCGCCGGTCCGGGGCCGCGAGGTACTGGAGAGCGCGGTGACGACCGCCGCGACCGAACTGACCGATCCCGCGCTGACGACCCGTCTGCTCCTCAGCGGCGCACGGCTCACCGTGGTCCCCGACGCCGGGCGGCACGGCTGGACGGTCGAGGCCGACGCGGTCGTCGAGGTCGTACGCGCCCGGCAGGACGGCGCCGAGGGGATGCCGGAGGTGAGCGGGCCGACCGCCGTGTCCATCGCGCTCGCCGCGCTCACCCGGCAGCACACCGGGGCCGCGGGCTCCCGTGCCCTTCCGCGGACCATGGACGGCGCCGGGCCCGACGGACGGCTGCGCAGGCCTGGTGCGACGGAGAAGCACGAGGCGTGGCTGTCGGCGCTGGCGGCACTCGGCGCCTCCGACCGTATGTCCGAGGGTGCCGATGAGGAACAGGTAGTCGCCTCCGACCAGGCGTGGAACGCGCTGCTGAAGGCCGAATCGGACGTGGCCCGGGCGCGTTCCGCCATCACCGCCGGGACGGGCGAGGACGGCGCCGGCGTATCGCGCGGTGCGGGCACCATGGTCGGACCGGCCCGCGACCTGGAGGCGGCGCACCGGAACCGTCAGCTGGCACAGGACTCCCTGCGGCGCCTCGGTCATGACCCGGCGCTCGTGGCCGAACTCGGCGCGGCGTTCGAGAAGAACTGGGCGCAGCGCAACGGCGGTGTCCCGGCCGGTATGCCCCAGGCGGCCGGATCCGAGTCCGAGAACATCGGCATGTCCGGTACGCCCGCTGACCCTGGGTCCCAGGACGCGCGGCGGCGTCGCGGTCCGGCCGGCACCTACACGGCGGCCATGCTGCCCCTGCCGCTGCGTTTCTCCGCCGGCTCCGCGAAGCTGAGGCCTGCCGCGCATGACGCGATCCAGCCCTTCGCGGAGCGGTTGGCCTCGGCCGTCGCCAACTGGCGTGCCCAGGGCGCGAGCACTCTGCCGTCGATCACCGTCGAGGCCTGGGGCGATGCGAGAACGGCCGGGCGGCGCGCGGCGGCTGTCGCCGGGTACCTGCGGGCGACGCTGGCCGAGTCGTTCGGGCGCAAGCGCATCGACGACGTGGAGACCGACGCGCTGGTCGTGGAACGAGTCCCCTCGTCGCCCCCGCCGTGGGGACTGATGCCCGGGGAGCAGCAGGACACCGGCGGTCTCCTCGTGGTCTCCCTGGACGAGAGCGCCTCGGTCCAGGAGGCGCTCACCGACCCGGAGGGCGTCCACGAGCGTTCACATACCTATCCGGCACGCATGCCCGCGGATGTACGACACCTGCGCGAGACTCTGCCGTCCGCCGATGGGGCCGTACGCCTCCAGACCCTGCACATGCTGCCTCCCGAGCACCGTCGTTGGCTCGCCACCGACCCCGACTTCGTCGGCGCGCTCGCCGCGGAACTGTCCGAGGCCGACTTCGCCGCGACAGCCGCCGTGCTGCTCGTCGACGTTCCGAGGGGGGCCGAGGCGCCGCTGAGCGCCCGCTACGAGATGGAGCGTCTCACCGCGCTCGTCCTGCGCCGGACCCCGATGGCGATGGAGGCACTTCTCTCGGGCACCCGGATCGTCGTCGTCCCGCGTTTCCGCGAGACGCGCAGCCTGCGGCACGCGGCAGGCAAGCACGTTGCCGAGGCCGCCCTGCGTGACGCCTTCGCAGGCGACCATCCCGCAGTCCTGTGGACAGGCGAGGAGGGACTGCTCGGCGAGCAGTCCGGACCTCCAGGGTTCCTCGTGCACGGGGACAACCGCTCCACGGCCGTGCACGAACTCTTCCATCTCGCCCACCGGTTCATGACCGTCGAGCAGAACGCGCAGATTTACGCCGCCTTCGCACAGGCGTTGGCGGCGGACAGTTCCTATATGGCCAGGCGGAACGCCCGGAACCTGAGTGAGGGGTTCCTTCCTTCGGTCGCCGACATGGAGTCGCGCTGGCCCGGCGGTCCCCGCTACGCGGATGCCCCGAGGCCGGACGGTCTGTCCGACGAGAACTACTCGTCCTCCAAGTTCCCGGAGTTCTTCGCCGAGGCGGGGTCCGCCCATTTCGGCACCCATGCCGGCATCGACTACCTCACTTCCCTTCCGGTCAACAACGGCCCCGCATGGATGTGGGCGTACTTCCCCATGCTCATGCCGCTGATGGAGTCGCAGTTCGGCCCTGGTCACCAGCCCGGTGAGATCGGCGCGAACCCACGGAACAAGCAGGCGCAGTACTCCTACCTCACCGACTTCACCAACCTGGTGGAGCGTCGGCGCCACACTGAGGAGGCTCTGGTCGAAGCGGCCCGCAAGCCGGCCGTGATCGACGCCCCCCGCCTCGACGTGATCGGCGAGGAGGACGAGGACGAGGTCGTCGCCCTGCCGTCGCGTGGCCCGGGCCGCTTCGGGGCCATCGGTCGGCCCTCGCCGTGGACGAGCGGCTCGCGCACGGGCGTGCCGTTGGCGGCCCCGCCCGCCGACGGACCCGTGGGGGACCAGTTCCACGCGTCGGCCCCGCTCGTCCCCACCGTGACGGACCCGCACCAGCCGACGGCCGTCTCACGGCTGCTGGCCGCCGTGGCGGACTTCTCGGCGGTGCCGCTGACCGAGACCCAGCGCGCACACCTCACCGTGCTGGCCGGCGTCAACACGGCCTACGTGGACGATCTCGCACAACGCCCGCAGCTGATGCTCCGCCTGCTCGGGGACCTCTCCCTGGTACGGGACCTGTCGGTGCACGTGGACGCCGCCCGCCTGCTGGTCTCCCACCCGTCTCTCGGCGACGCCCTGTTGGAGCACCCGGTGTTCCGCGCGACAGTGCTGCACGGCCCGGACGGCGACGGCACGTTCCCCGAGTTCACGCTTACGGTTCTCGCCGGCCGTATCGCCGACGGGCACGACACGGCGAACGCGGCAGTGAGTTCCGGTTTCGCCCGGCTCCTCGACGACCGCGACCCCGGCACCGGACGACGCGTCCTCGACGACTGGGAGCGGTCGCCCGCGCTGCTCCAACAGGTCCTGGCCAGGCCGCAGTTGCTGGAGCACTTCCGCAACCGGGTGTCCGAGCTGACCTCGCTCCTGGAGCACGGCGCGCTCGCCCGCGCGGCCTCCGTGTCACCGGCGCTCGCCCGCGCCCTGCACGCTTCACCTGGTGCGATCCACCGGCTCGCTCTCGACTACGGTCTCGCCACGACCGCGTACGACCACCCCGGCGCCCTCACCGACGAGGCGGACCTGGCCCGCCTGCTCGCCTCGCCGGAACTCCTCGCGGTCCTGGCGCAGGACCCGGCGGTCACCGCGACGATCCTGCGCAGCCCCGCCCTGCTCCGCGGAATCCTCGAAGACCCGGCGAGGGCAGGCGAGTTGGTCGCCCTGCTGGCCACCGACCCCCTGCTCACCGAGGTCCTGCCGCACAGTCCCCGTCTCCTCGAAACCCTGGCCGCCGACCCGGAGCTGCTCGCCGTCGCCTTCGCGAACACGGGCGTCGCCCCGACCCTCTCGGAGGACCCGGCCGCGTTCGACGAGCACCTCGATGACCGGACGCGCCTCGACGAGGTACTCCGTGGGCAGACCGCCCCGGTGGCGCGCCCTCTGCGGACCGCGGGGGCGACCGCGGAGCCGTTCGCCAGGCTGCTCGGTCACCCCGTCGCCGGTCCCGCCGTGGCCGGTGAGCAGGGGCTGTGGAACCAGACCGACCGGATGCGTCTCCTCGCCGACGCGCTCGCGGCGGGCCCCGACCTGTTCAGCCACCCGCACGAGGCCCGCGTCCTGCTGCGCGACCGGCCGAACCTGCTGGCCCGCTTGCGGCCCGGTTCACCGCTGACGCAACCCGGCGTGCTGAGGTCCCTGATCCCACACCCCGGTATCGAAGAGCAGCTCGGTTCGCCCGCCGGTGACCAGCTGCTCGCCACCGTGACCGAGGCGATCGCGTACGACCCGACGCTCGCGGACTCGCTGCGCCGGCATCCGCAACTCGCGATGGTGCTGGTGACGGAGCCCGGCCGGTTCTCCCGAGCGGTACGGGTGCCGGGGCTGCTGGAGACCCTGGAGCGTGACGGCCGGCTGCTCGCCGCCGTCGGACGCAGTGACGCGGTCCTGGACGCACTGGACTCCGCCGACGTCTCCACCGTCTCCATGGACGAACTCCTGCGCGGCGACGCGGCGTTGCTGCGCCTCCTCGTCACCGACACGCAGGCGGCGACGGCGCTGGTCGGCAGCCCGGACCTGCTGCGAGCCGCCACCACTCGGCCGGCGCTGGTGACCGAACTCGCCGTACGGGAACGCAACGGCCTGGGCCCGGCATACTTGCGGGCGCTGCTCGGCGACGACTCGCTGAGCGCCCGTTTCGAGACGCGGGAGGGCCTGACGGTCCTGCGTGCACTGCTGGACCAGAACCTGCTCGTCGCCGCCCTCGCCCGCCCCGGTTTCGTCGAGGCCTTCCGGACCGACCCCGCCCCCTTCCTGCGGGCCGCCGAGTCCGGCGAGGCCGCCCTGGCGGAGGCGCTTGCCCAGTCCGGCCCGCCCACGATGGACGCCACGGGCCGCCCGGTCGGCCCGGACGACGGCCCGCTCGCGAACGTGCTGCTCGACGCCCTGGACAGCGGCGCCCTGGACCATCACTCGGCACGTGACGCACAGCCCGTCGGCGAGTACGCGGCCTGGCTCACCCCGCTGCGCACTGCACCGAGCGGCACGGGCGCGGACCCGCGCACCGGCCATCTGCTCGATGCCGCGACCGAGATCGCCGAGCTGCTGGGCGACGGCTTCGAACTCCGTACCGCGCTGCGCGATGCCCCCGAGCTGGTGGCCTCCACCCTGCTGCACGGCCGGGAACTGCGCACCACCCTGCGCACTCGCCCCGAACTCGGCGCCCTGCTGACCCGGCCGGGCGTCGCGGAACTCCTCGTCAACCAGCCCGCTCTCACCGTCGCGCTGCGCGAACACGGCGGATTCCACCTGGAGTTCATGGGCAACCCGAGGCTGCGCGCCGAACTGCGTGATCACCCGGGCTTCGCGCAGCGCGTCGCGGCCGACCCGGACCTGGCCCGCGCCGTCGGCAGCGACGACCGCGTCCACGAGGGCTATTGGCTGGAGCCGGCCCTGCGCCGCGTCCTGCACACCGTGCCGGGAGCCGTCGCGGCCGCTGCTCGCCACACGGCCGGCTTCGCCGATCTGCGACAGCGCCGACCCCTGCTGGACGCCTTGGACCGGGCTGCGGCGGACATCCAGGCGTATGCCGGGGGCGGGGATCGTGCGGCCCGCCTCAACGCCCACGCCGCGCTGTTCGAGGCCGTACTTGCCCACACCGAGGTCCGCGACACCTTCGCCGCCCAACCCGCCCTCCTCGCCGGGCTGTTGCTGGCTCCGGCCGCCGCGTCGGCGGTCGCCGGACACGTGTCCCGGCTGCTGGGTGGTGGACGCCTGCGCAAGCTGCTGCGCGATCAGGAGCTGATCGAGGCGCTGGAGCGGTACCCGGCGCAGGCGTCCCTGTTCCTCGGGGAGCCGGTCAGGCTGCGTGCCGCTCTGGCCGCACCCGCCCTCGTGGAAGCGGCGGATGCGGACCCGAGCCTGCATCGGCTGCTGGCCGGCAGTCCCGGCACCGCCTTCGCCATCGGCGTGGAGCCCGCCGCCGGGCGCGCCCTGGCCGCCACTCCCGGACTCGCGGTCCTGCTCTCGGCCCAACCCGCGCTCCAGCGGGCCGCGCAGCGCGACCGCGTCCTGATCGCGACCCTCGCCCGGCGTCCCGGCCTGGTCTCGGCGCTGCGTCAGGACCGCGGGCTCGCGGCGGAACTGGCCAAGGACAGCACGCTCGGGCGCGCGCTGCTCACCGTGCCGGGGCTCGACGCGGCCCTGTCGGGACCGGACCGTCGCGGTGTCGCCGCCACCCTCCGCGGTAGCACCGCGATCGCCGACACCCTGGCGGACACCCTCGCACCGGATCTCACCGCCGAAGAGTGGACGGCGCTGCTCACCTCCCCGGAATTCGCACCGCTCGCCGCGTCCCACCCGGCGCTGCTGCGCGGGGTGCTGACCGATCCCGCCCTGCGTGAGGCCGCGCTGTCCCCGCACTTCGAGGCGGCGGCCACCCGTGTACGGCAACTGCGCGGCGACGCTGCCTTCGACAGCGAACCGGCCCAGCTGACCGCGCTGTTCGCACCCTTGCTCGCCGATGCGGAGCGGGCCGCGGAGCAGGCGGCGGCGATGAGCACGACCGCCGCCTCCGCCCATGACCTTCTCTCCGGTCTGTCGTCCTCCCCGTCGCCCGCGGTTCCCACCACCCCTGGCGAGGAGACCTCCTCGGGACGCGGTGGGACGAAGAGCGCTGGCGCCGGCCCGAAGCGGCGGCGCCGCAAGGGCCGCGGCCCGAGCGGCCGGGGCACCGCCGTGCCCGCTCCCTCCGCCGAGCCGCTGCGTGACCTGCTCGCGCGCCGTCACCCGGACCTGTTCGCCGCGATCACTGCCGTGGACGGTCTCGTCGAGACCATGGAGACCGAGACCCTCGCCCCCGTGCTGCGGGAGGACCCGGGCCTGGCGGTACTGCTCGCCGCCCAGGACGGCCTGGCGGGCCAACTCGCCACCGGAGCCGACGAGATCACCCGGCACCGCTTCGTCGACCACGTGACCCGCGAGGGCCTCGGCGAGGACGCCGACAGCGACATCGCCGCGTTCCTGCACAGCGTCGACCTGACCCTCGCCGATCCGTACCGCCCGTGGTTCGCCGCCATCGCCCGCGAGCAGCGGGAGACGCTGGTGCGCCGCCGCGCCGAACAGGACCTCGCCACCCGTGCGGGGGACGCGGCGCGCCTCGCCGGATTCCCGGTGACGCAGCCGCAGTTGTGGGTCCACAGCGGTACGTACGCCTTCGCCGGGAGCACGGTGCGGGAGAGCGACCTGCTGCCGGAGGAGATGGACGTCGTACACCGTCTCGCCGTGTCCCACGACGGCACCGGTGACGACGTCCTGCGGATCAACGCCCCGCTGCGCGCCCACCTTCCGGGCGGCAGGGAACTGGCCTACTTCCGCGCGCTGCGGGCGGACGGCACCCTTCTCCCGGTCGTCTACGGCATCACCGACCCGCACGGCACCGACCGGTGGACCGGTCACGGTGGTCACCACCGGGGTGGGCTGCCGCTCGTCACCATCGAGGGCGAGCCGCTGCTCGTCCGGTCCCGGGCACGGCTGGCCGCGCTGACCGAGGACCGGGTGGGGGTCCCGCCGGTCGGACGGGGTCTCGCCGCGGCCGGCTTCGGGCCCGCCGGTCAGGGGTATCCGGGCCATGCGGCCGGATTCTCGGACGCGTATCTGGACACCCTGCCCGCACCCGCCGAGCCCCTCGTCACCGCGAACTGGGGCCTGGACGCACAGGAGTTGGCGCAGGCGCCGCAGCAGGACCGCCTGACCGCCCTCGGTGACCTGACGGCCGCTCAGCGGGCCTGGCGGGCCACCGGCGAGGGCCACGCCCTGCTCACCGCGCTCGCCGCCTCGCCCCGGATTACCGGCCGTGAGTTCGCCCAGCTCGCCGCCGTACTCCTGGTCGAGGACCCGAAGCCGTCGCCCGCCCGGGACGAGCATGGGCTCCGGGGTATCGCTGCGGAACTGCTCCAGGTACGGGAGGTGGCCCTGCGGGTGCTGGGCAGCGGTGCCACGGTGCGGGTCCTCGGCCGCGATGAACTCCTCACCGACCTACGGGACTTCGCCCACCTGCGTGCCGTTCCGCTGCCCGACGAGACCCGCACCTGGGACGACGTGCGCGGCGGCACCTCCGCGGACGGGCTCGTCGTCGCCGTTGACATCACGGCCGTCGGGGATCCGTCGGACCCCGTCGAGCGCGTGCGTCCGCTCGCAGAGGTCATCGCGGCGTACGGCCTGACGGCGGAGCAGCGACGCGTGGTGCGGCGCTCGTGGGACGACCTCATGACCAGGCCCCGCGAGGAGAAAGCCCTGCCCGACGGGCCCCGCGTCGGCCTCGACGGCGAGCCCGCCGACCCCTATGCGGCCGGCAGCCCGGACACGTACTACGCGCAGCTCACCGCGGCCCTGTTCGGGGCGAACACCGGCGCGGACCCGTTCACGGGGCAGCCGCGCAACAACGGTTCCGCCTGGGTGTCCCGGCACGAGTCCGCCGAGATGCTGCGGCTGCTGGAACAGGTCCACGGCGCCGAGGCGTTGCTCGCCGGACGGCGGGAGGTCGATGGCGACCCGGTCGCCGGTCCCGGCACCCCGGTGGCCGACATCGCGCAGGACGCGGCGGCGGAGGCCCGGTACGAGGCCGCCTTCGTCACCTACACCGCATGGCTCGACTCGGTGCGCCCGCGCGCCACCATCGTCGGTGGTGTGGAGACCATCAGTGGCGCGGGTGCCCACGGTCCGGCGGAGAAGGAAGCTGCCTGGTGGAATCTGCTGGCCGCCGCCGCCGATCCCGCCATGGCCGAAACCGCGCCCGCTTCGGATGCGGTGCCGCCCACACGTGAGCGGGCATGGGGCGCCTGGGAGCGTTCCGGTGCCGCCCTCGCCGCCGCGCACGCCCGCCTCGCCCGCGCCGACACGCAGGACCGGCACACCTCCACGGGCGCGTCCCCGCGGGAGCGGGAAGCCGCCCACGCAGAGGTCGTGCGCGCGGCCGCCGTCCACCGTGCCGCCGCCGACGGGCTCCGTACCTGGGGCAACGACCCTGAGCGGGCGGCGGAGTTGAGGGAGCGCTTCGACGCCGAGTGGATCGCCCGCGTCGGGGGCGCACCCGGCGGCGGCAAGAAAAAGAAGAAGACGACCGACACCCAAGCCGGTACCAGTACCAGCGCCGATACCGGCACAGGTCCCGCGGCCGCCTCCTCCAGCGTCGTGCGGACCCCGACCTCCACCCCGGCCGACACCCTCCGCAACGCCGTGTCCGCCGCCGCGAGGCGAGTGCCGCCCGGTCACCTCAGCGCCACGGCCGCCCTCCTCGCGTCGAAGCGGACCATGGAGATCATCGGCATCTACGAGCAGAGCACCGGAGTCGCCCTGGCCCCGGACGTCCTCGACAGTCTGGCCGAGTACCTGCTGCGCAACACGGACGCCGTCCGGGTCGCGCGTACTGAACCGGCCGAGTTCGCCGGGTTCCTGGACCGACTCCTCGCCGCGCCCGAGGTTCTTCGGAACCTCAACCG
Organism: Streptomyces sp. NPDC058469; assembly: GCF_042721125.1. NCBI lineage: Bacteria > Bacillati > Actinomycetota > Actinomycetes > Kitasatosporales > Streptomycetaceae > Streptomyces > Streptomyces sp. NPDC058469. Next base: position 33,267 of record NZ_JBHXME010000031.1, on the reverse strand, counting down.
GATGACGGAGATCCACGCCTTCGTCGCCGCACGCCCCGGGATCGTGACCGTGATGGCGGCCCTTCCCGCGCTCGGCGACCGCCTCACCCAGGTCCGGGCCGACGGCAACCCCGTCGCCTGGAACCTGAAGTCGCTGAGCGACCGCGTGAGCCGCAAGGTCGACCCGTACGCCGAGGCCGCCAGGGGCCTGGACGGCATCTTCGACGACCTGGGCCTGCTGGTACTCCTTGAGAGCGACGGAGAGATGACGGAGTGGCTGCTGTCCGCTCCGCAGATCTACCGCTGGTTCCGCGGAGACCGAACGGCCCTGAGGGAATTGTTCCAGGCAGTGGTGCTGCGTAACGTGATCAACAATGTGCCCGAGCTGGGCCGCGCCGCAGGTGCCTCCGAGAACAGCGTCTACCGGTTCGCGCTTGCGTCCACGGTGCTCTCCGAGTTGAACGAATTCCGGTATGCCGCCTTTGGGCGTCAGGAGGAACTGAAAGAGTTCGTCAAGGACATTCGGCGTATCGACGGCGTCAGCCGTCACCCCCGCCAGATTCGGTTGCTGTTCGCCGTCCCGGAGTTCTTTGACGCCTACATGGAGGCGACCGCGGCTGATGGCGAGGCCATGCTCACTGCCATGGACGTGCAGCCCATGCTTTCGGAGGTCTTGCCGAACAGCTCGGCGCTGGGTGCTCTCCTCGCCGAAAACCCGGCCCTACGGCAGGCTGCCTACGCCAACCCGGACGTGTCTCTGGTGCTTTCCGCGCGTCCCACCCACTTCGACATACACCTGGGGGACCGGGCCGCGATGCTCACCGCGCTCACCGAGGCCACCGCGCCGACGCCGCAGGCTGTCGGGGGCACCTCGGGTCCGGCCTTCGTGCGCATCATGAACCACCCCGTTCTCGGACCGGTGATCCGTGAGCCAGGGCTGGGCCGGGTCCTCGCCGGGGACCCGGAGGCGACCCAGCAGATCGCCGACCACTCCGAACTGTTGGCATACCCGCACGAGTTCCGGGCGCTGCTGAACGACCACGCCCCCCTGTTGCGCTACCTGCGGCCAGGCTCGCCGCTGCTGCGACCGGGGGTACTCAGCGCGGTACTGGCACAACCGGCGCTCATCCCCCACCTCCAGACCCATGACGGGACCCCCGGCCCGGTGCTGAGCGCGCTCGACGAGCTCACGACCGATCCGGGCTTCGCCGCCTACCTGCGTGTCTCGCGTCGTCTGACCGACATGATCGTGCTCGGACCGTACTTCGCTGCCCGGATACAGAAGATTCCCGGCGTCATGGAATCCGTGGAGAGCGGCGATCGCCTCATCTCCGGTCTCATGGCCGCCAACTGGGTGATCGAGGACTTGGAGGAAGAATATGTGACGGTCGATCAGGTGATGCGGGCCGACGGTGCCCTGATGCGTCTATTCATAGACAACGTCGCGCTCCTCAGCGTGATGCACGGGTTCCCCGAACGGTTCCGCGCCCTGTTGGCGCACCCGGATCTTGTCGATCTGATGCATGAAACCCGGATGCGGGGCGTCCCCTCCGAGCACTTGGCGCGGTTGCTCGACAGCTCCGCCGTCCTCGACGCCCTCAGCACCGAGGACGGACTCGTGCTCTTTCGGGCCCTGCTCCGGACGCCCGAACTCCTGACGCGGGCTCTCTCCCGGCCCGGGTTCTTGGCCGCCGTGGTCGAGCGACCAGGCCGGTACGGCGACGCGCTGGGGCACGACGAGCTGTCCGTGGCCCAGGAGGAGTTCCCGGAAGACCTGGACCACACGGGTCGGCGGGTCGACGCCGACGCAGGCGACCTGCATGTGGCGCTGACCGCGTTCCTCGAACTGCCTGCCGCCACGCGGATCGACCGGCTGGAGGCCGACGACCGCACCTGGCAGCAGCCCTATCTCGACCGGCACGGCCAAGGGCTGGACGACACCGAAGCGGCCGCACTCTCGGACCGACTGCAGGACTTGATGCGAGGCATCCGGGAGACCCGGGGACTCAGCGTCGCCATCCGTGGCGACGCCGCCCTCGCGGGCCGCCTGCTGCACAGCCCCGAGCTACTGGCGACACTGCGCCACCGGCCCGCTCTCCTTGAGCACCTCGGTAACACGACGGCCCGCACAGTGCTGTTCGGGCAGCCGGGACTGGTCCGCGTGCTGCGTACCAGCGCGTCCTTCTACCTGGAATTCACCGCCGGTAACGAGAAACTGCTCGCACGACTGATCGCTGCCCCCTACCTGGCCCGCCGGGTCGAAGAGAACCCCGAGTTGGTTCGCGTACTCGCCGATACGTCGCTTTTCGTCGCCTATACCCAAGAACCGTCTTTCCGGCGCCTGTTCCACATCGGTCCCAAGGCTGTCGTGGCGGCCGTGAACGGGTCCGAAACCGTCCGTGACATCTGGCGCTCGCGCGCCCTATTGAGCGCCCTCGACACCCTGGCCCGCGACGCCCACCCCGGCACCCAGGTCATCTTCGAGGCTGTGCTGGCGCACGGCGGACTGCGCGCCCTGCTCATTCAGGATCCGTCCGTCGTGTCGGTACTCGCCGAGCGGAACGCGCTGGCCGTGACCCTCGCCCGACACCCTGACCTCGCCGTCAGTACCGCCGACCTGCGACACCTGCTGGAGCACCCCACGCTGGCCGACGACCTGGTGGCGCACGGACACCTCGCGGTCCCGGTGCTGCGCAGCCGTACGCTCACCGTCACCGCGCTCGCCGTACCCGGTCTGGTTCCGGCGTTCGCGGCCCACCCGCAGCTGCTCACGCTGGTCACCCAGGCGCCGCTGGCCCAAGGACTGCTGCGCCGCGACCCCACTCTGCTCGGCGCGTTGAGCCAGGCGCCGGACCTGGTCACCCTGCTGCGCACGCAGCCGGCCCTGGTGTCCGCCGCCCAGAGCCGGCCCGAGATCCTCCAAGCGCTGTCCGCCTCGCCCGAGTTGGTCGAGGCGTTCCTCGCCAACCGCCTGCTGGGTGAGCGGGTCCAGCAAAACGCGGGACTCGGCCAGGCCCTGCTCGCGCTCCCCGGCCTCGCCGCCCTGCTGTCCGGGCGGCGCGGGCGGAGGCTGCTGCGCATGCTCGACGACCGTCCCGCACTGGCCGCGGCACTCGCCGAGCCGACCTCCGGCGGCTTCGACGTGGAAACCCTGCGTCCCCTGATCAGCACCCGTGCCGTCGCCGACCTCCTCGAACTGCATTCTCGGCTGCTGGCGCAGGCCGTTGCCGACCCGCAGGTGCGCGAGCTGCTGCTCGTCCCGCGCGTCGCCCCCTTCGCGGCCACCGCGCTCACCGCCGAACCGGAGATCCTCACCGATCCCGCGCGGCTCCTGGAGCGGCTCACCACCCTGGCCCAGCCGGGGCGCGCCGAGACCGAGACCGCGCGGCCCGTGGCGGAGGACCCGGCGGACACCGGGGCCGTAGAACGCCGGACGGACACCCAAGTCCCGGCTCCGGAGGGGCAGCCGACGGCTCCCACCGCCGTGGACCCGGTGCGCGTAGCGCTCGGGGACGGGCTGGCCGGTCTGTTGCGCGCCCACCGCGAGGTCGCCGAGAACATCGCCGCCGACTCCGAACTCACCGCGCTGATCCTCGCCGAGCCGCTGCTGAGCGCCGTACGGGAGGAGGCGGCTCTCGCGCAGTTGCTCGCCGTCGTGCCCGATCTCGCCGAGCGGCTCAGCGCGAATCCGGGGGATCTCGCCCGGTACTCCTTCGCGGCCCACTTGAGCTCCCTGCCGGTCACCGGCCAGTACGTCGAGACCGTCGCGGAGTTCCTCGCCGACCGGGAGCTGTACCTGGACCGGGAGAGCCAGGCCCGCTACCTCGACGCGGCACGGGACGTCTGGACCCGGGCCCAGGCGGGCCTGCTGGCGCGGAACGCCGAGCGCTGGCGTGCGGCCCGGGCCCGGGCCGCCGCCGTCGACCCGCTCGACCCGGCCACCTGGGTCCTGAACGAACTCCCGCTCTACGACGGGGCGTTCGGCTACCTGGAGGACGGAACCCTCCCCGAGGGTGACCTGGGCACCGTGCTGCGCAACGTCGCCACCGGGGCGCTCGCGCCGCGCGACGGCTACAGCCGGCTGGAAACCGCCCAGCATGTGCACCGCAAAACCGCCGGCGGCGTCACCTTCGCCCGCGTACTGGTCGGGGAGGAGCCCCGGAGCAGGCCCGACGGCTTCCTCGAAGGCGATCCGGACCGCTACGGCACGGTGTCGACGATCTTCTACGGCATCGCCGACCGGCGCGGCGCGGGCAACGAGAACGCCTATGTGTGGCGGGGCTACGGCCGCCAGGACATCAACGGCGCGCTGCCGCTGGCCGTCATCGAGAACCACCCGGCGCTCAAGCGCTCGCGCGACCTGCGGGCCGAGATCGCCGCGGACGACCGTGCGAGGGCTCCTCAGCGACGTCCGCTGGCGGCACCGCCGGTCCTCGGCGGGACCGTCCCCGCCACCTCGGCGCCGACCCCGCCGCCGGCCACCCCCACCGGCACCGGCCCGGATGCCGGCGAACCGGTCACCGACGTGGCCGCGTGGGTGGCGATGCCGCAGGGCGAGCGGCTGAACACGCTGGAGTTCCTGGCCGACGGCCGGGCCTGGCGGGCGAGCGAGCAGGGCCGTGCGGTGCTGGCGGCGCTCGCGGCCTCGCCGGAGGTCCCGGCCCGTGACTTCGCGCAGTTGGCCGCGGTGCTGCTGGTGGAGGCGTCGCCGCGGTCGGGTGCTCCGGCGTCGGGGCGCCACGAGGCGCGCGGGCTGCTCGCCCGGGTGCTGGGTGTGCCCGCGGTCGCGCTGAGCGTGCTGAACAGTGGGATACGGGTGCGGGTGCTGGCCCGTGACGAGCGGCTGACGGAACTGCCGGAGTTCGCGGAGCTGGCCGGCGTGGAGCTGGAGGACGGCTCCGGGCGCACGTGGGACGTGGTGCGGGGCACGAGCCATGCCGCGAACGGCATGGTGGTTCTGCCGGAGGAGAACCTGTTCGGCGACACGACCTCGGTGGGTGACGGCACGCGCCAGCACGAGGCGTACTCCTCGAATCTGCACGAGACCATGCACCTGGTGTGGAGCGTGGGCATGACCAGCGACCAGCGTGCCGTGGCGGTCGCGTCCTACTCTGAGCTGCTCCACGAGTCACCGGAGCGGCCGGTGTGGCCGGACGGGCCGCGCGTGTCGCTGGACGGCCGGACGGTCGAGAACTACTCCTCCGGCAGCCCCGAGGAGTACTGGGCGCAGCTCGGCAACGCTCTCCACGGCGGCAACGCCGGTGTCGATCCGTTCACGGGCCGGCCGCGCAACAACGGGCCCGCCTGGGTGCTCGGCCACGAGTCGCCTGCGATGATCCGCCTCCTCGGGGATGTCTACGGAGCCGACGCGTTCACCGTGCCGACCGGTCCCGACCGGCCCGCCGCCCTCAACCCGGTCACCGAGTTCGGCCGTCGCGAGGAGGAGCTGACCGCGTTCCGTCAGTTCTCGGAGCTGGTCGACGTCCGGCCCACCAAGGCGTTCGGGAAGCGTGCCGACGCCGACAGCACGGCCGGGGTACGGATCGAGGGGCTCGGGGCCCAGGCGCTGACGGAGTTCGGCGAGACCGTCGCGGACCGGGTGGCGGGTCTCATGGGTCTGCGGGCCGGCGCGCTGGAGCGACTGGCCGAGCTGGAGCAGGACCTGGAGCACCAGGAGGACGCCGTCGACGCGGGAGCCCTCCGCGCCGGGTTCTCGAAGCGCGCCGCCGCGGACCCGTCGCTGCCGGCGCTCGCGGTGGCCCACCTGGAGGCCGACGTGGCCTGGCTGGAGCAGGGCCTCCAGGCGCTCGGCGAGGACCCGGAGCGGTTCGACGCCAGGACGCCCGGCGCCCGGCTGCCCGGCGGCGCCAAGAAGAAGAAGGCGAAGAAGACCGCCGCAGCACCGCAGACCGGAGACACCTCACCAGCGGGCACCAGCACGGCCGCCTCCACCCAGCAGCAGCTCACCGACACCGCGGTCATCCGGGCCATCGCCGGCCGTGTCGTTCCGGCCGGTTTCCTCGCGACGGCCCAGAACCGGAGCTCCTTGGACACCACGCTCACGCGGGTCGCCCAACTCGGCTCCGCCTATGAGCAGCACCGCGGACAGAGGCTTTCGGAGACCGGTCTCGAATTCGTCCTGGCCCATCTGCTGCGCAACCCCGAGGTCGCGCGCGGCCTGCCCGACGACTTCGCCCACCTCGACCGGCTCATCGGGTACCCACAGGTCCTGCGGGACGTCAACAGGCTCGTGAGTGTGTCCGCCGTGCTGATTTCTCACCCCGAGGCCATTCCCCTGATGGCCCGCTTCCCGGTGCTGAGGGAGCACCTGACACGGCCTGCGGTGGCCGACCAGCTCACCCCCAACCTCGACTGGCTGACCCACCTCACGTCGCGCGATCCGCAGGGCCCCGCGGCCCGCGGCCTGACCGAGCTGCTCCGCTCCACTGACTACCTCGAAGACCTGGAGCGCGACCCGGACCTCCTGGACTGGTTGCTCACCCGTCCCCAGACCGCCCATCACTTCGCCGGCAACTGGACCGCGTTCGACGACGCGCGGTCGCACCCCGGCCTGTACGAGGCGATGTCGAACGGGAGGATCCTGGAGGCCGTCGGCGCGACCGGCGTGGGGCACACCGCGCAACGGCTGGCGCTCAGCGAGCCGCTGCTGCTGGAACTTCGCCGGTACGCCGACGACCGCTACTCCGTCGACGTACTCGCACGTCTCTTCAAGGACAGCTCGTTGATCGGGCCCCTGGAGAGAAACCCCCGGCATCTGAGCGCCATTGCCGCACACCCTGAACTCCTCGCCGCGTACGTGGCGCAGCGCGACCGCGCCGTCCAGGACACGGAGCGCATGCTGGACGTGATGGACCAGCAGCCGACGCTCTCCGAGCTGCTGGTCACGGTGCCGGGCCTGGCCCGGGCGCTGGCATCCGACGAGACACTGCTCGTGGACGCCTACGGCAACCCCGGGCTCGCGCAGGCGCTTTCGCAGCGGCCGACGCTCCTGGACGGGTTGCTCGGCGACGGCGGTCATGGTCCCGCCGGTCCGGATCCGCAGGCTCTGAGGGAGGCACTCAGGACCGCCGCTCCCGTGCCGGCCCCGGTGGTCCCCGCGCCTGCCGAGGGCGCCCTACCGATTATGCGCCTGGCCGCACATCCTGTCCTGGGCCCGGTGCTGCGCGAACGCGTCGCCGCGCCGGCTCCCGCGGCGGGCGCTGCCCCGGCCGGCGGGCGGTCCGCGGCCACGGTGCCGCTCTCCGCCGCCCTGCTGCGGGACCCGGGCGCGATGGCGGCCCTTGTGGACCACCCGGACCTGCTCGTCCACCCGCACGAGTACCGGGCCCTGTTGCGCGACCCCGCGCTGCTCGCTCTCCTGCGCCTTGCGGACGGTCAGCCGTCGACGCTGCTGCTGCCGGGGGTGCTGCGCGCCGTCGTCGCCCAGCCTCGCCTCGCCTCGGAGCTGGTCGACTCGCGGACGACGGAGCGCCTTCTGGCTGAGCTCCGTACCGCCTCCGCCGACGCGCGTATCGTCGAGTGGCTGCGTAGTTCGCGCTACTTCGCCGAGTTCTTCGTCGGCCATCCCCAGTATCTGTCGCGGGTGATGCGGGTGCCCGGACTGGTCGAGTCGTCGGCGGTCGACGAGCGCGCGCTGGTCGGTGCCCTGCGGCTGCCCCAGCTGATGGAGTCGCTGGAGGACGGCGACATCACGGTGGCCGACCTCATCGGCCACGATGGGGCGCTGTTGCGGGTGTTCCTCGAAAACCCGAGGGCTGCCGACGCCGTCTACGGCCACCCGGAGCGGCTCACCCATCTGATCGCGCACGTCGGACTCGTCGAGATTCTGGGAGATGCCCCGAAACTTCCTCTCAGCACCCGTCACTGGGTACGGCTGCTCGACGATGAGAGCCTGCTGGCCATGCTCGACGCGGACGCGAACATGGATCTCGCCGCTGCGTTGATCATCGAGGACGGAGACCGCCTCGCGGACCTGTTGGCCCGCCCTGACCTCCTGAAGGAGCTGAGGGAGGATCCCGACCAACTCGACATGATCATGGAGGCCGTCGACGACGACGTAGACGACCCAGGCGCGTTCGCCGCGTACTTCACCGCTTTCGGCGAACCGGACATCGACGAGGACGGCATCCGCGGCGACACTGCCTCCAATCGCCTCGGCAGCCAGATCGGCGAGGTCCTGAGGCTGGCGCAGACCGAGATCGACGAACTGCTGGCCACGGACGACCGCACTTGGCAGGAGCCGGATACCCCCGAGCAGTCCGACCGGCTACAGGCGGCGCTGCGGGGCATCCTGTCGGTGCGCGGCCTGCGGGCCGCTGTGGAGGACGACCCGGGACTGGCGCGCCACCTGCTCTACAACCGGGAACTGCTGCCCACGCTGCGCGCGCGCACTGATCTCGTGGACCTGCTGGACCTCCAGGTATACCCGTCCTCCGGACGGCTCCTGCGGGAGAGCCCTGGTGTCGTCAGGGCGCTGCGCACGCACGGCAACTTCTACCTGGAGTTCCGCGCGGCGCTGGATCACCTCTCGGTGCTGCTGGTCGACATCCCGTATCTCGCGGAACGGGTGGCGGAGAACCCGGAGCTGGGACGTCTCCTCGCCGACGGGCACCTGGCCGGCGTCTATCTCGGAGAACCCGCACTTCGGCAGGTCATCCGTACGGCGCCCGCCGTCGCGGCCATCGTCGCCGCCGACCCGGGACTGATCGCCCAGTTCCAGTTCGCGCGGCCGCTGCTGAACGAGTTCAGCCGCCTCGCCCGGGAGGAGGCTCCCGGCGCCGCCGACCTCTTCGAAGCGGCTTTCGCCCAGCCGCAGTTGCGCTCACTGCTGACCGCGGAGCCCGCGCTCGCCGCGACGGTCGCCGGCCGTCCCACGCTGGCCAGGGCGCTGCGTGCCCAGCCCCGTATCGACGACCACGACCTGCTGCGGTCGCTGATCACCGACGAAGACTTCGTCCAGGCTCTGGAGGCGCACCCCGGCGCCGCGGAGTACCTCTTCGTCGGCACCAACCACCTCGTCACCGCGCTGTCCGTGCCCCGACTCGTGCCCGCGCTCGCGCACGACGTGGCCCTGCGGGCCCTGCTGGACGCCACGCTCGTGGCCCATGTGCTGCTACGGCGGAGTCCCGAGGTCGCGGACGCACTGATCGGGCAGCCCGAGCTGAGCACCGTGCTGCGCACCCAGCCCGGGGTCCTGGACTCCCTGGAGTCGGACACCGCCGAGTCGGCGCAGGGGCGTGCGGGCAACGGGCTCCTGGACCGGCTGGTGGACCGCCCCGAGCTGGTGACGGCGCTGCACAGCGCTCCGCACCTGGGGGAGTGGCTGGTCGAGGACTCGGACCTCGGACGCGCGGTCCGCGCGGTGCCGTCGCTCGCGCCGCTGCTTGCCTCGACCGGCAGCCGTGCCGTGCTGGCCACGCTGCGCCGCAACCCCGCCCTGCTCGGGGTCCTCGCGGAGAGCACCGGTCTCACCGTCACCCGCGAGGACCTCGCCGCCGTACTGCGCTCTCGTGCGCTGGCCGGTCTCCTCGAAGCCCAACCCGCGCTCACCGCAAGGGTGTTGACGGACGGGGAACTGCGCGCGCTGCTGCTGACGGACGGTGCCGCGACGGCGCTGCGGCAGCTCGCCGTGGACGATGCCGCGGTGCTGTCGCTGGACACCGCGTCTCTCGCGGCACGCGTGGCCGCGGAGTCGCCGGAGGCGGCACGCCGTGCGGCGCCGGTCGTGCGGGCGGCGTCGAGTGCCGCTGCGGAGCCGGAGGCGGCGGGCGGCGAGGAGGGGCCTCGGCGTGCCACCCGGGTCGACCCCACGGGGCCGGCGCCGGGGACCGTGGCCGCGCTGCTGCACCGGCGCAACCCCGCGTTCGCGCTCGCCGTGGCGGCGGAGCCCGGGCTGGCGGAGCTGCTGGAGCAGTCCGTGCTGGCGGAAGCGGTGAAGGAGCACGAGGAGCTGGCGGTGCTGCTGGCGGCCGTGCCGAGCCTGGCCGAGCGGCTGATCGCGGATCCCACCGTGATCGAGCGGTTCACGCTGACGCGGTACCTGCGCGACGCGGGCCGCACCACGCACGACATCACCGATGTGAACGAGTTCCTGGAGACGCGCGGCCTGTTGGTGCAGGGGGCGTACTACGACTGGTACGTCCAGGCCGCGCGCGTGTCCTGGCGCCGTTCCCAGGAGGAGTTCGCCCGCGCCCAGGCGGTGCGGGAGGAGCAGGCCCGAGAGCGTATCGAGAGGTTCGACCCGATCAACCCGAGCACATGGGTGCACGTCGACACCGACACCGAGGGCTTCGACGAGGCGGTGGTCTTCGGCGGCGACCTGACCGGGACGACCCTGGAAAGCCTGGACGGCAACCTGGCCCAGGTCGTCAAGGCGCTGGCGTCGGGGCGACGCCGTCCGGAGGACCAGGCGCACTGGGCGAACGTGGCGCTCCACGCCCATGTCGCCAAGGGCAGCCACGGGGTGTCGTTCGTGACCCTGCTGACCGCGAGCGGCCGGGTCGCGATCTACGCCTACGCGGTGGCCCATGGCCGTGCCAGTGGCAGCAAGGACTACGCCTGGGTGGGCCACGGCCGTCCCCACCCCGGCCCCCTGCCGCTGGCGGCCATCGAGCAGACGGACGGCCGGGAAGTACCCGAACTGCGCCTGTCGCGTGCCCTCGTCGAACAGGGCCGGGCCCTGCGCGAACAGCGTCGCGCCCAGCCCGTCCGCCCCCTCGCGGCACCCCAGGCATCGGCGGAGACACGGGAGGCCAGGCGGTTCGGCAAGCTCGCAGACCGTACGCCGCCGCTGCTGGGCCGGCCGGACCCCGCCGTCGGCCCCGAGGCGCTGACGGATCCCTACGACACGGCAGGCGACCGGGCGGCCACGCTGATGGGCCTGCGGGCCGCGACGCTGGAGCGACTGGCCGAACTGGAGGACCTGGAGGACCTGGAGGACCAAGCCGGCTCACAGGACCGGGTCGCGGATTCCACGCGCCGTCAGGCGCTGAACCGGCCGACGCTCGAACTGCTCGTGGACCATGCCGAAGCGGACGTCGAGTGGCTGGAGCGGGGCATCCGTGCCTTGGGCGAGGCCCCGGAGAGGTTCGACACCAAGGAGCCCGACGGCCGAATGCCCGGCGGGGGAAAGAAGAAGAAGGCGCCCAAAAAGAAGCCCGCCGGTGAGGGCGACGGGAACGCGAGCGGTGCCGAGGAGGCGCCCGAGACCGCCGCCGGGCCGAGCCGCGGCGATCAACTCCCCGTGACTATGGGGTCGTTCACTGACAACGCGGTCCTGCGCGAGATCGCCGGCCGCGTCATTCCGCCTGACCTTCCGCTGGGGAACCAGACGGTCACCGTGGCGCGCGTCGCCCAGACGGCCTCGCTGTACGAGCGCCACCGCGGCGGCGGCCTGCCGAAGGCCGACCTCGAACTCGTCGCCCTGCATCTGCTGCGCAACCCCGGCGCCAGGCAGCAGGCCGACCGTGCGAACTGGTCCTACTTCGACCGCCTGACCGAGCACCCCGAGGTCATGCGTGTCGTCAACCAGTTCAACCAGACGAGCGCGCTCCTCGTCTCCCACCCCGAACTCGTCCCGGCGATGGCGGAGTTCCCGGCGCTGCTGCGTCAGCTGGGGCGGGCGGCCTCGGAAGGCGGCGACCCGGTCCACAACCTGGACGCACTCGGCACCGTCGTCCGGTCGAATCCGCAGGGTCCTGCCGCCACAGGCCTGCGCATGCTGCTCGCCGACCACGGTCAGCTCCAGGTTCTCGAACGCGACGCCACCATGCTGGCGTGGTACGTCGGTCATCCCGAGGCCGCCTACTACTTCAGCGGCGACTGGTCCGCCGTAGAGAGGATCCGACAACACGGACATCTGTTCGACGCGATGTCGAACGTCCCGAGGATCATGTCGATCGTCGGCTCCATACCGGACTCTCTGACCGCGCACCGGCTGGCTCTCGGCGATTCCTTCGTGATGGAACTGCACAACCACGCCGATGCTCTGAACGACCCCGGGATCGTCGCGCGACTGCTGAGGAGCGCGGGACACCTGGAGGCGCTGGAGCGTCACCCGCTCCACACGCGCGTTTTCGCCAGGCACGCGGAGTTCCGTGCCGCCTATGTGAACCTCGGGGTGGGGGACAGCACCCAGGCCGAGGACATGCTTCGGCTCATGGACAGGCAACCGCTGCTGTCCGAGGTCATCGTCGACCTCCCGCGCGTCGCCCGGGCGCTCGCCGCCGATCCGGCGCTGCTCGCCGCGGCCTACGGGAATCCCGCGCTCGCATTCGCGCTCTCCGCGGACCCGACGCTGCTGGACGGCCTGATCGGCGACGGAAGCGACGGCCCGACGGGTTCGGACCCGACGGCCCTCAAGGACGCCGTAAGCGGCGTCGCGGCCGTACCGGCACCCGAGGCCGTACCGCCGGCACCCGGTGCCAAGCCCATGGTCAGGCTCAACGCCCACCCGGTGCTCGGCCCGATGCTGCGGGAAACGATCCCCGCGGGCGGTCGACACCCCGCCGGTACCCGGCTCATCGGACCGCTGCTCAAAGACCCGGCCGCGACGGCCGTCCTCGCGGACCACCCGGACCTGCTGACGTATCCGCACGAGTACCGCAGACTCCTGCGGGACGAGCCCTGGCTGCTCGCATACCTGCTGCCGACGGCCGACGGCACGCCCTCAGCGCTGCTGGAGCCCGGTGTGCTGAGCGCCGTCCTCGCCCAGCCGCGCCTTTACAGGACGCTGCAGCACGCGGAACGCGGGCCGTCACTGAAGATGATCCTCGGCCGTGTGTCCACGGACACGCGGATCGTGGAGCGGCTGCGGAGTTCGCGTTTCCTCGCCGAGACGTTCGTGAACAACGAGGAGCACATCGAGCGCGTCATACGGATCCCCGGTCTGCTCGAGTCGCTGATGAACGACGAGCGGGGGCTCATCGGAGCCATGCGGCTGCCGCAGCTGATGGAAGCGATGGAAGAGGGCGAGATCACGCCCCAGGACCTGGCAGGCGGGGACGGCGCCGCGCTGCGGGTGTTCCTCGGCAACCCGCGTGCCGCTGACGCCGTCTACGGCTACCCGAAGCGGTTGGCCAACCTGTTGGCCAACCTCCCCTTCACCATCGGCCTGGGCAAGTCCCCGTACCTGCCGCTGAGCACCCGGCACTGGGCCCGCCTGCTCGACGACCAGGCCCTGCTGGGCGCACTGGCCGGCGACCCCGAGGGCCCGCTCGCGAAGGCACTCCTCGCCGACGGGAACCTCCTCGCGGACCTGCTGGCCCGCCCGGCCCTGGTGGCGGCCCTGGCCGATCCCGGCGAGTTCCGGCTGCTCGACGAACTCGTCGCGGACCACCCCGGGGACACCGGTCCCGTCGGGGAACACATCCTCAGCTCCGGCCATCCGGACATGGACGAGAAGGGCCGGAGCTTCGACATCCATGCCGTGGATCTCAATCTCGCGCTCGGCTCGGTGCTGTCGAGGCCGCAGAGTGCCGTCGACGAGGTACTGGACCTGAACGACCGGGCCTGGCAGCAGGGCTATCTCCAGGCAGTCGCCCCGACCTCCACGGCCGACGCGCCGCAGCAGGAGCGGGAACTCTCCGACCGCCTGCAGTGGGTGCTGCGGGGCATCGTCTCGGTTCGCGGTCTGCGGGCGGCAGTCGAGGAGGACACCGGGCTCGCGAGCCGGCTGCTGCACAACCGGGAACTGCTGCCCGCGCTACGGGTGCGTACCGACCTCGTGGACATGCTGAACGACCTCGACCACCCGGACGCGGGCCGGGTGCTGCGCGAGAATCCCGGTGTCGCCAGGGCCCTGCGGACGAACGCAAGGTTCTACCTGGAGTTCAAGGCGGAACCGGACCACCTGCCGAGGCTGCTCGCGGACACCCCTTACCTGGCGGAGCGGGTCGAGAAGAACCCCGAGCTCGGCCGGCTGCTCGCCACCCCCGCCCTGGCCCACATCTACCGTGCCGAGCCGGTGCTGCGGCAGATCATCCGCGTCGCCCCGGACGTCGCGGGCATCATCGCCGCCCGGCCCGAACTCGCGATGCGCCTGATGTATCTGCGGTCGGCGGTCGCGGAGGTGGGCCGCCACATCAAGCACCCCGGCGCCGGCCACCTCGTCCGCGCGCTGTTCACCCACAACTGGCTCCCGCTGGCCGCCAACACCCACCCGGAGCTCATCGCTCTCCTGGCCGAGCGCCCCACCCTGGCCCGCGCCCTGAAGGCCCACCCGACGATCGGTGGTCTCAACGAGGTCACAGGCATGATCACTGATCAGGCGTTCACGGAGGCCCTTGAACAGAATCCGGGCGCCGCCGACTTCGCGTTCGGTGCCCTCGACCGTCTCAACACGGTTCTGTACGCCCCGGAACTGCTGTTCGGGCTTGCCCGTGACGAAGCGCTCCAGTCGCTGCTGACCACGGTGCCCCTGGCGCACCCGCTCCTGCGCAAGCACCCCGAGCTGGCGGGAACGCTGATCCGGACACCGGAGCTCAGCACGATCCTGCGCACTCAGCCCATGCTGCTGGAGGCGTTGCACCGTGAGGTCGAGAAACTGACGGAGCATGACGCCGGCCGGGGCCTGATCGAGATCCTGCAGAACCGTCCCGAACTGGTCCATGCCCTGCATCGCACGCCCCGGCTCGGGGAGTTGCTGGTGCAGGACGACGATCTCGGCCGTGCTCTGCGCGCCGTTCCGGCCCTGGCGCCACTGCTCGCCGAGCCGGGCAGCCGTACGGTGTTCGGGGTCCTGGAACGCAACCCGGCACTGACGGGCGCGCTGGCCGCGAGCGAGGGCGCCACGCTCACGCGCGACGAGTTCCGGGCGGTGCTGCGCCGGCGACCGCTGGTCGCCTTGCTCGACGCCCACCCGTCCCTGACGGAGCGGGTGTTGAAGCTGGCCCAACTGCGTGCCCTGCTGCTCAGGGAGGGGGCCGCCGACGCGCTCAAGAACCTCGCCGACCGTGACCCGGAGGTGGTGCGGGCGGACACCAACGCCTTGTCCGCGCGGGTGGACGCGGAGTTGGCGGAGTTGGAGGCGGCCTCGGCGCGACGTGCAGAGCGGGCTCCGCACCGCTCCGGCACCAGTGACTCACAGGGACCGTCGGCACCCGCGGACCCGGCGGGCCCCGTGGCGACGCTGCTGCGGCAGCGCGATCCGGCGCTCGCGGCGGCCGTGGCCGCCGAACCTGGCCTGCCGGAACTCCTGGAGACCGAGGTACTCGCCGACGCGGTGCGTGAGCACGGGGAACTGGCGGCGCTGCTCGCGGGGCTGCCCGGTCTGGCCGAGCAGCTGATCGCCGACCCCTCGCTGGTGCCGCGGTACACCCTGGCGCACTATCTGCGTGGCGTGGGCCGGGTCTCGCAGGACATCACCGACGTCAACGCGTTCCTCACCGAGCGCGGTCTGGAGCTGGTGGCCCCCTACTACGACTGGTATCTGCGAGACGCCCGTTCCGCATGGCGCCGCTCGCAGGTGGAGTTCGCGGCTGCTGAGGCGGCCCGTGAGACGGAGGCGTCCGACCTGATCCGCCGGTTCGAGCCGACGAAGCCCGAGACCTGGACGTACTTCGACACGGACACCGAGGGCTTCGACGAGGCGATCGTCCTCGGCGGCGACCTGAGCAAGCAGAACCTGGACACGCTGCCGGGCGATCTGCCCCGGGTCTTGAAGTCATTGGCCTCGGGGACGGTACGCCCTGAGGACCAGGTGTACTGGGCGAACACCGCGCTGCACGCGCATGTGGCCGGCGGCAGTCACGGAGTGTCCTTCGCCGCGGTGCTCACCGCTCGCGGCCGGGTGGCGATCTACGCCTACGCGGTGGCCTACGACCGCGGTGGCTCCCGGGGCAACGACTACACGTGGGAGGGTCATGGCGGCCGGGCCAGCAAGGGCGCCCTGTCGCTGACGGCCTTGGAGGACGAGTACGGCCAGGAACCCGCCGAGCTGAGGCGCTCGCGTGAACTCGTCGCCCAGGGGCGCGTGTTGCGCGAGCGGCGCGCCGCGCAGCCGGTTTCCCGCCCGCTCGCCGCACCCATGCCGGCACTCGTCGCGCCCGCCACAGGCATCGTGCAGCCGACTCCGGTCGCGCAGACCGCCGTAGCGACGCCCGGCCCGGTGACGGACCGGGCCCAGACATGGCGGCAGGCGCTGGAGAACGACGCGGTGCCCGGATACCCGCTGCACGGGCAGCCGTTGCCCGAGGGTGCCGACACCCGGCAGGCCGCTTGGCTGAAATGGACGGACGCGACCCTGCGTCACGACACGGCCCGCGCCGCTGTCTCCCAGTTGGAGCACGACCGGCGTGACGCGCCGGTTCCGCCGACCGCGGCGCAGTGGCGGGCGGCCCTCGTCGAGGCCCGTGCCGCGATCACCGAATTGCGGGTGTCCGAGCGCCGAATGCGTGCTTGGGGCCACCAGGACCTGCCGCGACTGCACCGCGTCCGCCAGGATTTCGTCCGCACCTGGGACGGACCGCAGGCCGTCTCCGCCGAGACCCCGCTGCCCTCCTACGCAGCCCAGGGCACGTTCGAGATGGCGTTGCCGACGACCGTCCTGTGGGCGAACTCAGGCGAGTACGACCTCGATGCCGGCGCAGACGCCGAACTTCAGGACACCGCCCGCCGGATCGCCCGTGCCTACGCCGCCTGGCGGACCCAGGGGGCCACGGACTTCCCGACTGTCGATGTGCGCGGCTGGGGCGACGACGGTCTTGCGGGAGTGCGCGCCCGGAACGTGGTCAACAGCCTGGTCCCGATGGTCATGTCGGAATTGAGGCAGATGACGATCGCCGACTTCGGCGTCCGTTGGCTCTTCAAGAGCGCGGAGGCACCGCGAGACGTGCCCAGCCCGGATCCCGCAGAGGCGAGCTCCCTCTCCTCCCCGGTCGCGGTCACCGTCAGCCTTGACGAGGGCTACGTTCGGCTGTGGCAGGAATTCAACCCTTCGGAGATGTACGCCCGATCCCTGTCCTACCCGGTGGCCCGGCCGGTGCTGTCCACCTGGCTCAAGGCCGAGTTGCTGGCCGCCGATCCCGACGAGCGTCTCGCGATGCTCACCTACCTGGAGCCCGCACACCGGCGCTGGCTGGCCCTGGACGAGGAGTTCACCGCCGAACTCGCGGTCTCCCTCGGCCACATGGACTTCGTCCGGGTCACCGCGAAGCTGCTCGTCGACGTTCCCGACGGCGCCGCGATCGCCACGGAGGGTCTCCACGCCCCGGTGACCGCACGGCGTGAGGTGGAACGGCACCTGGCCAACGTGCTCGCCAATCGTGCTGTGACGCTGCAGCTCCTGAACACCGGTCAGCGGATCATCGTGGTCCCCAGGGACAAGCGCACTCTCGATCTGCGCCCGTCGCGCTATCGAAGGGAGCCCGACCAGGACACCCGTCACGTGTACTTCGTTCGGCATCCCCAGGTTGTCGTCGTCGCAGAGGAGACCCTGCGTGGTGCGATGCCCATGGTCACACGCGAGATCTTCTTCAAGACCTCAGTCGTTGTCACCCATGAGTTCACGCACATGGTCCACCCCCTCATGACCGCGCGGGAGCGTGCCCTTGTCGCGGCGGCTTACGAGCGGTCCTGGCGCGAGGACGCGGCGGTGCTGGCACCGTTCGTCGGCGATCCGGTCGCTCTCGCCGCTGCCGCTCGGACTCTGCCGCGCAGATGGCCGGGCGGACGCTACGTGGTGCCCGACGCCAATAGCCCGTCGGGGGTCAGCAAGCCCAACTACTCGGCCGGCAACGACAAGGAGTTCTGGGCAGAGATCGTCGCGGCCGCGAAGGGGCACGCGGTCGGCCCTGATCCCCACACCGAGGAGATCAAGAACAACGGTGCGGCCTGGGTGCGTCGCAACTACCCCGAACTGGTGCCGATCGTGAAGCGCTACTTCGGCCCCCTCCGTGAGTTCGGATACACCGTCGGCAACCCTCTCTCCGCCGCCGCCCTTGAAGAGCAGTCGCTCGACGGCGCCCGCCAGATGTTCACCCGGGCCGAAGACGAGTTCGAGGAAGCGGAGTTGGTCCGCCCGGCGGAGTTCGAGATCTTCGGTGAGTTCGACGAGTGGGAGCCCGCGGGGAACACGACCCGCCACGACGAGGACGACGACTCCGACGACTCCGGTCCGGAGGCCCTCGCCGCCGCCCCGCCTGCCACGCGGGTCGTCGGTGCGCTGCCGTTCGGCGCGATCCCCCACACACTGCCCGCCCCCGCAGCCCCCGCCGCCCCCACCGACGCCGCTCCCATCAGGTGGGGCCTGGACGTGGACCTGCTGGTCCGGTCAACACGGCAGGAACGCCTGAACGCCTTCGGGGCGTTGGCGGACTCTCAGCGGGCGGCCTGGCGTGCCGGTGCCGAGGGGCGGGCGACCCTCGCGGCCCTGGCCCAGGAAGTGACCCCCGCGGAATTCGCCGAGCTGGCCGCCTTCCTCCTGGTGGACCACGGCACCCGGGCCGCCGAACCGCTCCAGGCCGTCCACCAAGTACGCCTTCTCGCGGCGCAGTTGCTCGGCGTGCCGGCCACCGCACGACGCGTACTGGCCTCGGGCATGCGGGTCCGGGTCCTGGGCGCCGACCAGCGTCTCACCGACCTGCCGGAGTTCGGGCACTTGGCCGGGGTGGCGCTCGACGACGGATCTGGGCGCACCTGGGACAGCGTGCGCGGCGCGCTGCTGGCCTCGGCGGGCATCGTGGTGGTCGCCGAGGAGAACCTCTCAGGTGGCCGTACGGCCGTGGGTGACGGCGAGCACCAGGACGACGGCTACTCAGCCGTCCTCCACGAACTCGCCCACCTGATCGTCGAGTTCGGTATGAAGGGGAGTCAACGGAAGTTCTTCCGGCGGGAGTTCGACCGGCTGAGCGCGCTGGGCAAGGACGCGGTCTGGCCCGACGGCCCGGCCGTGGACCTGAACGGCAACCCGGCCCGCCCCTACGCCGGGTTCAGCGTCGCGGAGTTGGGCGCGCAAGTGCTCGTCGCCCACCTGGCTGCCAACGCTGGCACCGACCCCTACACCGGCCAGCCGCGCGTCAACGGCAGCGAAGCGCTGGCCAATGTCGTCTCCACCGCCACCGCGGAGGTGCTGAAGAGTGTCGTCGGTGCCGGGCTGTCCGCGCAGACCGGCCCCAAGAACCAGCGGCCCAACCCGGTCGCGGCGTATGAGCGCGAACAGGATGCCTATGAAGGCCTGGGGGCCTTCTGGGAGCGCGAGGACGCGATCGCACGACCCCTGCCGCGCACGTCCCGTGCGGGGAAGGGCCGCACCGTCGAGGCGGAGCAGGCCCTCACCGCCAGGCAGCAGCGTGCTGCCGAGAGTCTCCTCGCACAGGACCCGTTGGCGCCCGTCTTCGACCCGGCCTCCGACCGGGACACCGTCGTCCAGGCCCTGTTGAAGCACAGCCGCCTACTGGAGGCGGACCTCGCCGGGCTGGAGGAGACAGCGCCTGGCGTCCCGGCTCCGGGGAAGCGGCTCGCCGGTGCGTCCACCGCCCCGCGGTCGAGGCCCGTGCTCCCGCCGCGCACGAGCGCTTCCGTACGCCGCGGCCTGGAGGCACAACAGCGCTGGACCGACGCTCTGTTGAACCAGTCGGGCGTCGACCTCGCATCCCTGGACGCCGCGCCTCTGGCCCTGCGCCTGCCCGGCGGAGGAAAAAAGAAGAAGGCCAATAAGGCCCCCGTGAGCAGTACGGCGGCCTCGGCGTCGGCCACCCCCGGCACCTCGACTCCCGGGGCCTCCACCTCCCAGGCGCCGATCGCCCCACCGCCCGACTACGCCGCATCGCCGCCCGGCTACGACGCGTCCGCCTTCACTGGGCTGATACCCTTGTCGGCCGTCGCCGCCGCCGCTCAGCTGCGCCTGCCCGAGCACCTCAAGTTCGGTATGGGCAGGCCTCAGTTGGCTGCTGCCGCCCGTCTCGCGGGCGCGGGCCTCGACGCCTACGAACGGACCACCGGATCCCCGCTGAGCACACGGGACGCCAACCTCGCGGCCGACTACCTGGCACGCAACCCCGCCGTGGCCACGGAACTGATCGAGAATCGTTTCGAACACCTGCGTTCGCTCCTCGCCGCCCCGGAGGTGCTGGAGCGGCTGAACGGGCTGGGCGAGGTCTCCCCCGTACTTCTGGACCATCCGGCACTGGTCTCCGAGATGGCGTCCCGCCCGGAGGTGCTGACTCTGCTCACCGCCGCCCGCGCGGACGACGGTGCCGCCGAAGGGTCACTGGAGTGGCTCGTTGATCGCTTCGACGGCGAGGAACGGGGCGGGCCGGTCTCCCAGGGCCTGAAGCGGATGCTGGAGACCCCGGAGCTGCTGGACTGGCTGGAGGGTCAACCCAAGGAACTGAAGGCGCTGTTCACCAGCCCCCAGCTCGTCGAGTACTTCGACGCGGACATGACGGAGATCGTGGAGCTGCTCCAGGGGCCGGTCCTGCTGCGCCCGGCCCAGCGCTCGGACGTGGTGGCCAAGTCCCTGCGCAGTGCCGAGGGCTCGCTGCGCCGCCTCGCGATCAGCGAGGCCGTCGGCGAGGCCCTCAGCGTGCACGGGCACAGCCTCGCCGATGTCGACGTCCTCGCCGGCCTGTTCCTGGACCCGGACCGCATCACCGGGCTGGAGCGGCACTTCCGACTGGCGGGGCCGGTCATCGGCACACCGGCTCTGCTTCGGGCCTACGTCCACGGGCCCGACCCCGAGGAACTGCTCGGCCTCCTGTCCTCCCAGCCGCTGCTCGCCGAGGTCCTGCCCGGTGTCCCCGAACTCGCCGCCGTCCTCGCCGACGACCGTGAACTGCTGCGGACCGCTGCGGCCAACCCGGCCGTCGGCGTCGCGCTGTCCACCGACCCCACCGCCCTCGACCGGTACCTCGGCGCCGTGGCGGACCGCGACGGGCTGCTGACGGCGCTCAACGGACTGACCCCGCCCCCGGCGCCGCCGGCCGCCGGCCGCGCCGCCGCCACTGCCGCGGCCCGGCTGGCCGCGCACCCTGTCGTGGGCCCGCTGCTGGCCGCGAACCCGCCGTACGACAGGCCGGTGCTCGCGGCGCTCGACGCGGCGCTGCGCTTGAACCCCGACCTGTTGCCCCACCCGCACGAGTACCGGGACCTGATCGAACGCCACCCGGAGCTGCTGGAACTGCTCACCACGCCCGCCGGGGCCCCGTTGCTGGCACCCGGCGTCCTGACCGTCGTCCTGCACGACGAACGGCTGCTCGACGACCTGCTCTCCACCACTGAGGGAACACGGGTCCTGCGGAACCTGGAGCGCCTCCTCGCCCGTGACCCGGAACTCGCCGCGGCCGCCCGACGCAACCCGGCACTGGTGCAGCAGGTCCGCGCCCACCCGGCCGGAGTCACCCGGCTGCGCCGTGTGCCCGGCTACCTGGAGGCCGTCGCCCACGGCGAGTGGACCGACACCACCGGTATGTACAAGTCCGTCCTCATCGACCTCATCGAGGAGTCCGGGCTCGACCTCGGCCTGCTGCGCGCCGCCGACGGCGCGGGTGTCCGCGCCGTGCACCTCAACTCGGTCCTCGGATCGATGGCGCAGGCCACCCCGGAGCGTTTCCAGCGGCTGTTCTCGCGCCCCGAACTGCTCGAACTGCTCCAGCAGTTCGCCGACATCGACGGCACCGTCGTGCACTGGGCGCGGCTGCTCGACGATCCGGAACTCCTCGCCGCGCTGGCCACCCCCGACGGTCTCGCCGTGGCCCAGACACTCCTTGAGAGCGATCGGCTCGCGGACGCGGTCGCCCGGCCCGGGTTCCGCAACCTTCTGGTCGCCGATCCGGCCGCGGTCGCCGGCCTCGCGGAGGAACCTCGGGGCCTCCGACACCTCGTCGAGGCGTATCCCGCGGCGCTCGACGCCGACGGCATGGCCGTTCACCCCGGCGACGACGACCTCCAGGCGACCCTGATCGCCGCCCTCGACGCCGGTCCCGCCGCCTTCGACACCGCCTCGCCCGACCCGCGATTCCAGGACGCCTTGCGACTCGCCACCGCGAACCCCGCCGTGGCGACCCTGGTGCGCGAGGACCGGCGTTTCGCGGCGGCCCTCGTCCACAACACCGAACTCGTCCCGACCCTGCGCCGCAGGCCTGCCCTCGCGAACCTGCTCGGCCCCGCGAACGTGCTGCTGCTCGTTACCCAGAACCAGGACGTCACCCGGGCTCTGCGCACCGACGGCGTGTTCTTCCTGGAGTTCTCACTCGGCTCCGAGCTCCTCTCCAGGATCATGCTGCAAATGCCCTCCTTCCAGGGCAAGTTCATCGACAAACCGCAGCTGATGCAGGCCGTGGGCAGTCTGCACATGCTGGCCGCCTACATGCAGGAACCGGCCCTGCGGCGCATGTTCGACACCGGTGCCGGCGTCGGGGTGGCCGCGGCCGAGAACCCCGCCGCCGTCACCACCCTGCGGCTGGCTCGTCCGCTCTTCGACGCGCTCGACGAGTACACCGGGCGCCCAGGAACGCGCGGCGACAAGGCGGCGGTCCTCACGGCTCTGCTCGCCCACCGGGCACTGCGCGAGACCCTCGTCGCGGAGTCCGAACTGCTCGGCCGGATCACCCGCACCCCCGCCCTGGCCCGGGCGTTCAACGCGCACCCCGGCACCCTGTCCGACGCGGCGGCCGTACGGTCCCTGCTCACCGACGAGGTTTTCCTGGACGCCCTCGCCGCTCACCCGAAGCAGGCCGAGCGGCTCTTCGCCGACCCCGCCCTGCTCGCCACGGCCCGCCAGGTCCCCGCCCTGATCGCGGCCCTCACCGCCGCTCCCGCCCTGGGGGACCTGCTGGCGAACCCCGACGTCCACGACCTGCTCCGCAACCACCCCGGCCTGGTCGGCGCGTTCGCGGCCCAGCCCGACCTCGTGGCGTTGCTGCGCACCCAGCCCGCCGTGGTAAACCGCATGACCCGCTCCGACACCCTGCGCACCGCCCTCGTCCAGCGGCCGGAACTCGTCGCCGCGATGCGGAGCAGCCGGGCCGTCAGCACCGAGATCAACGACGACACGGAGACCGGCAGGGCGTTGCTGTCCGTGCCGCGCCTCGTGGACGTCATGCTGCTCCCCGGCTCCCGGACGGTCCGAAACGCCCTGGAACGCCGTCCCTCGGTCGCCGAGGAACTCGCGCGGCCGGGCGCCGTGCCGACGGACACGACCGCGGCCGAACTGCGCTCCCTGCTGGCCAACGGCAACACCATGTCCCTCCTTGACGAGACACCGGGTCTACTGGGCACGATCCTGGGTGAACCCGGCCTGCGCAGCGTGGCCGACGAGCGCGAATTCCCCCATCAGCTACGGCAGTTGTTCACCGCCGATCCGGCACTGCCCGTAGCCGGGGCACCGGCGCTGGCCGCGGCGCTCGCCGGCCTGCGCGCCACCACGTCCACGCGTCCCGCCCCGCAGGCCACACCGGCCGGGGTGACACCGGACACCGAGGACCCCGGCGCGGGCGTCACGGCTCCCGAGGCCCCGACGGCACCGGCTGCCGCCGAGACCCCGGAGCCCGACAGCGCCGTACGGTCGCTGCTGCGCGCCCGTCGGCCCGGCCTGCTCGCCGCCATCGACGCCGAGCCCGGCCTGCTCGAACTGCTGGAGCAGCCGGTGCTCGCCGCAGCCCTCACCGAGCACCCCGAACTGGCCGTACTGCTCGCCGCCAACAGCGGGCTCGCCGAGGAGCTGCTGGCCGCGCCCGACCGCGTCGTGGAGCACACCTTCACGTCGTACCTCGCGCAGCACCAGGGGCAGCACCCCCGGGAGGATCTCGCCGCCTGGCAGACCCTGCGCGACATTCACCTCGACTCGCCCTACTACACGTGGCTGGAACAGGCCGCGCTGGAGGTCTGGGACCGTGCCGCCGACCGCCGCATCGCGCGGTACGAGACCGAGGCTCAGGCCGTGCGCGAGCGCAAGGCGGCGTTCAACCCGCTGGACCCGAAAACCTGGGTGCACAGCGGGCGCCTGTACCTCGCGGGCTCGCTCGGCCACACCGATCCCTCCGGTGACCTGCTCGCGGTCCTGCGCCGGCTCGCCGACGGCACCTCCGGACCGCGCGAGCGCGGCTACGCCGTCAACACCGCCGTGCACCAGCACGTGGACGGTGGCACCTCCGGGCTCTCCGGCACCTGGGTGCTGGCCGATGACGGCATGGTCGACTTCGTCGGCTACGCCGAGTCGCTGTCCCGTCCACGCAACAGCAACGACTACGTGTGGCGCGGGCATGTCGGCGACCCGAGGCCGGGCCCGCTCGGCATCGAGGCCGTCGAGGACCTTCCGCTGCTGGTCGACTCCGTCCGGCAGGTGGCCGAGGCGCGCGCGCTCCGCCAGGCGGCCGCGGGCACCCCGCTCGCCGCCCCCACGGCGAAGCGGGTGCTCCGCCGCCCCTGGGAGACCCTCAACGGCCGCCTCCTGAACGCCGTCGCCGAGGAGAGCGAGATCGAGGAGGTCGCGGGCGAGCAGGACCCCACGGCGGAGTTCGTCCCCGACGGCATCCACGAGGCCGCCCAAACGCTGTTCGCGGGCATGGCGGCCTCTCCGGAGCGCACCACTGCGGCCCTGGCACAGGACGACGACGGCAGCTGGGCGGACAGCTTCCTGGACGCTTACGGGTCGGGGGACGCCGCACAGTCCGACGCCGAGCACGCGATGCTGCGTTCGGTTCTGGACGCGCTCGTCAACCAGCCCGCCCTGGCGCAGGCCTGGACGAACGACCACGCCCAGCCCGCCTCACTCCTCCTCGTCCCCGGCCTGCTCGACCTGCTGCAGAGTGACGACACGACCTTCTACGACCTCTACACGAGCGACGAGGCGTTGCGCCGCCGCCTCGACACGCACCCCGACGAGCTGGCGGAAACCCACGCCCGCCTGACCGGAACCTCCCCCACGCCGTCGGGTGCCGTACTGGTGCCCCCGGCCGCCGCCGCACCTCTCCCCGAGGCCGAACCCGCGCCCGTGGAGCGGGTCGTGGGCCCGCGACCCGGGATGAACGTCAGCAGCCTCATCCGCTGGTTTGAGAAGCTGGCGGCAGCAGGCGCACAGCCGGACCGGTCGTCCACCGCCGGAGCCGCCCCGCGCACCGCAAGGCAGCTCGCCCAGACCACCCCGGTCGACGTCGACACGGACTCGGCGGCGCGACGCATCGTCGCGGCGATGCGCGTCTGGCCGACCGGCGCAGCCGACTCCGTGGCGGCGCTGGAGCAGCAGTTGCGCACCTCAGGCCCCGGCTCCTGGTCCCTGGTCCTGGCCGAGGACGCGCCTACGGGTGATGGCGTTCCGCGCCGCCCCATGTCGCTGTACGCGGTGAACGTCGCCGGCCGGGTCCGATGGCTGGACCGGCTCAGTGGCGACATGACCCTGCCGCCGGCGCCCGGTGACGTCCTCGCCTCGATCGACGCGGACCGGGACAGCCGACTCATCACGCCCTCCGCGCCCGATGAGGCCGGGGAGCGGACTGAATCCGCCCGCTACGTCGGCGAGTTGCGCCCGGCGATCCTGGACACGCCGTCCCGGCCGCCGACCGGCACTGACCTGCTGGCCCAGCTGGAGAGCCCGGCCCAGCCTCGGGGCTGGGCGCAGGTGCTGGAGGAAGAAGCCGCGGACATCGAGCCGCCGCGCACGGACATCTCGGGCAGGCCCACCACCCGGGCTGTCGCCTGGTCGCGCTTCCACGCCTCCTACCTGCACCATCAGCGTCTGGCCGCCCAGGTGACGGAGGAGCACGAACGCGCAGACATGTTCGGCTCGGCAGCCCCGACCCCGCTGTCGTCCTCTGTGGTCCGGGTGAGTGCCGCGAAGGCCCGCCTGGACCAGGACCGCCGTATCTTGCAGGACTGGGTCCGCATCGAACCGGACGCACTGATGGCACGGTTCGAGTCGATGCTCGCGGAGGAGCGGGCCGCGGCCCAGCAGTCCGCCGCCTCACCGCGCCCGGACGAGCCATCGATGGCGGATCGCGCCGGCCTGGAACCCGCTCTGGTCGACGACCTCATCAACGGCGTCCGCCTGGCGAGAGACGACCAGGGCCGGGTCACGGCCATGTGGCTGCCCGAGTCCGACGACGCCTACGCGCCCCTGTCGGACGAAGGCGCCCTCGCTCTGCCCGCCCACCTGCCCGAGAACACCGTGGCGGTGTTCGGCGCGGTCGCGGGCCGGGGCCTTGTCCACCGCGGCCGGTGGGTGTCACCGGCCGCCCTGGCCTCGGTCCTCGTCAACCACGCCCCGGAGCGGATCCCGGTGCTGACCATGGCCCAGGCCGCGCCCGTCGCCCAGGCATTGGCCGTCGAGTGGGGGCAGCCGGTGATCGCCACCGTCGGCGAGCCGGCGCACGACGAGGAGAGCGGGACCTTCCGTGACGGCACGGATGACATCCGCCTGCACCTCTACGCGGGCGACGACACGGACACCGTGCACATGCTGGTCCGGCGCCCCACGACGCCCACCACGGCGAGCCCCGACGGCCTCGGGGAGGACGAGAACGAGGACGAGGTCGAGAACGGGGACACCGCCGCTGACCTGACCCGGACATCCCGGGTCCGTAGGCAGACCGGACCCCGGGCCTCCGCGCCCCGCTCGCAGGCTCCTTCGCGCCCCCTGCGCCCGCTGACCCCGGTCAAGGTCGACCCGATGGTGCGCAGCGTCGGCGTACCGCGCTCCGGCCTGCCACACCTCGGCCAGCTCATCGCGGACCTGCGGGTGCTGACCGCCAACGCCGGCCACGACGTCCCCGAGTCGACGTGGGACCGTCTGCCGCAGTCCCTGGTCGCCAACTACCGCTATCTGGTGCCCGGCGACGACCCTGAAGAGACGACGGGGCTGCTGGTGGGCTTCGGGCGCGGCCTGGAGATGCTGCTCACCCTGGACCCGCGGAACCCGCACCGCCTGACGAACGCCGAGGGCTCCTACGACCGGCCCGCGCCGATCTCACGCGGCCCCGCCCTCCCGACCATCGCCGAGGACAACGACACCGAGGACGTGGCTGATCTCCGGCGCGAGCGTTCCCAGCGACGTGACCGCCTCGCGCCCGTCCCCCTCGTCTCCCCGCTTCCGCCCGGCCCGTCCGTGGACCCGACCGTGCCGATGGACCCGGCCGATCCGGCCCTGCTGGTTCCGGCCAGCCCCGACGAGTTCCGGGCCACGGCCACGATCAACGCCGCCTACATGACCGGTGCCCACGCCCGCACCCACTCCGGCTCCACCTCGGCGTTCCGGATGCCGTTCGGCATCAACTTCGGCTTCGGTATCGGCGTCGGGCCCGTCGTGCCCGTGCTGCGCCTTGGCGCCTCCGTCTCCGGCCGCGTCGGCATCGACCGCTCCACGACGACTGTCGAGGACGCCGAGGGCGGTCATGTCGAGGACAACCGTTCGCCGCACGACCTGCTCTCCTACACCGCCGACTGGTCCGTGCGCCTGCGCACCGGCACCGACCAGTCGTGGGACACCATCACCCCGCACACGGTGTCCGGCGATCCGGCGCAGC
This sequence comes from Streptomyces sp. NPDC058469, assembly GCF_042721125.1. Classification (NCBI taxonomy): domain Bacteria; kingdom Bacillati; phylum Actinomycetota; class Actinomycetes; order Kitasatosporales; family Streptomycetaceae; genus Streptomyces; species Streptomyces sp. NPDC058469. The sequence goes on along the minus strand of NZ_JBHXME010000031.1, from coordinate 5,815 downwards.
GGCTCATCCTCCAGGTGCCCGAGGCGTATCTGGACACGGCCCCGCAGCAGGTCGTACGGGACGGCGAGGGCGGGATCACGATCCCCGACACCTTCTTCGCCTCGGGCCTGACCAACCTCCCGGTCCTGCTGGACAACGTCCTCGCCGAACTCTCCGCCGAGGGACTGGACCTGGCGCTGGGCTCCGCCCCGTACAACGAGCTCGTGCACAAGCTCTGGGACCTCGACACGCACCTCGACGAGGCCGTCAACAACATCAAGGGCTACCCCCTGGGCCTGCACGACGCCCACGGGCGGACCGTCGCACAGATCAACCTCCACTCACTTCACGTCGGCGGCGTGCCCGCGCGCGTCGGGGCGACCAGCGAGACCGCCCACATCGAGAACGTTCGCACCGGCGTGCGTGGCACCGGTGGCAGCCAGACCATGACCAACTCCAGTACGGTCACGCCCATCCAGGCCCAGTTCGACGTGCTGCCGCTGCCCTTCTCGAACCCGGCCGCCGGTCTCGCCGTCCAGCTGACCGCCGGCATGACCTGGTCGACGAGCGACACCGACAGCGCCGGCCGCACCGGTCTGTGGGTGATCGTGCCGCGCACCGACAACCACACCAACGGCTACCACATGAACTTCCTCCACCACGCGAGCGTCTCCGTCCTCGGGAGGGGGGTCCGCACGACGACCGGGGTGCCCGGCCGGGCGCTGCTGCGGGCCGAGGAGCGGGCGGCGTTCGACCACGGCCTGCCCGTGGACCAGGCGGCCGTGGTCCCCCCGTCGGCCACCGTCTCCAGCCCGGTTGTCCTCAGCCCGACCGTCTCCAGCCCGAGCACCCCCACCCCTGGTCCGAGCACCGAGGCCGCCGACTCCGACGCATACCCGGCCGCCGCCGACCTGGAGCGGGCGCGCAGTATCGCCGACCGCCGCGCCAAGCTGGAGAACGCCAGGCCCCTGCCGCCCGGAACGCCACGGCCCAACAGCATGCTGGTGACGCCCGTCGGCCCGCCCGTCGTCGTTCCGCACGCCACCACGACCCTCCGTAACGGCCTCACCCAGCCGGCCCCCGGGACCCCGACCCCCACAGCCCCCGACTACGTCGCCGCGGGCAAGGGCGTCGGCATGGGCCTGGTCGAGATATCCGAGACCGCCGTACGGGAACTGCGTGAGCGGATCGCCGCCGAACTGCGCACCCGCGGCTTCCTGCCTCCGTCGGACGTCAGTCCGCTCGCCCATCGGCGCTGGTGGTCGCACGCCGCCAAGCGGGAGAGCCAGCTGGAGAACGAGGAACTGCTAGACAAGTTCATCTCCCGCCGCGGCCTGGAGACCCACTACGACGAGATCCACCAGGACGGCATGACGCTCAAGCTGTACCTGCGCCGTGGCTTCCTCGGCATGGATCTCGACGAGGACGAGGTCACCATCGACCTGCGCGGTTCACGGGCCACGACCGACCCGCTCGAATTCCAGGGTCACGCCGACGACTACCACACCGTCAACCTGTCCATGGGCGTGGACACCGCGGGCCGCGCGACCTCCGGCAAGCGTGAACTCGCTCTGAGCCTGCGCTTCAAGGCGCTCTTCCACCAGCTGCGCGCCAGCGCGCTCGGCGTCGACCTCAGGCGCTCTGTCGGCGGTTCGCAGAGCGTCACCGGGATCACCAACACGCCCTCCCTGATGGAGCACCCGGGCAGCGTCGACGCCTTCGACATCCAGAGTGATCTCACAGCGCGTGTCTCCTACCAGCACTCCGGGCTGCAGGGCAGGATCCGCAAGGGGATCCGCGACCTGCGTGAGCCGATCAGGGTGCGGCAGGCCGCCCGCGCCTATCTGATGCCACTGGGCCGGATCAAGCACAGCGACCCGACGACCGACCGGACCACCCCCTCGGCGATCCTCTCCAACGGCGTGGTGTTCTACCTGGACACCACCGGCCTGCGCGGCGCTGCGCGCACCGCCCTGCGCGACCTGGTCGGCCCGCAGGGCGGCGCGGACCAGGAGATCAGCACCTTCACCGGCACGACCTCGGTGCGTTCCCACTTCAAGGAGATCACCAGGAACACCTACTCCAGCGACCAGTTCTTCGACCCGGGACTGGTCCACGACACCACGGGTGCTCTCGACGTCCGTGCGGAGATGGGCCCCAGCCACTACGCCGGCTCCACCGACGACAACTTCGTCCTGGGCCTGGTGAAGCTGTGGCTGACCACCGCCGGGACCAGCGACACCCGTACCAACGGCCTCGGTTGGGCGCAGGCCGACGTCACGGTCGGCGCCCAGCCCGACGCCAACCGGGCGACCTACGTGCAGGGAGAGGTGGCCGGCACCCGCCGCTGGGCCTGGAGCCGGACCCGCACCAGCACCCGCACCGGCGGAATCGAGCGCGTCCAGATCTCCTACGATCACGCCTACGCCTTCCGGACCACCGCCGACTTCCAGGTACGGGGCCGCCAGGAGAAGCGCGGCAAGTTCATGGGGTCGGCGGTCCGCCGCCCCGCGGCCCGGCCCGTGACCGGCCGGGACATGGTCTACCTCCTCCCGGAGCCGGTGGCGCTGCACCAGTACGCCGCAGGCGCCGTACCCGTCCCCGACGAGCAGCTTCTCGACGCCATGTCCCGCTGGGAGCAGGGCAAGCTGCACCTCGACGGCGACACCCTCGCCGGGGTGCTGCGCCGATGGAGCCGGAACGCGGCCACCGCCCAGCAGCACAGGCCCGAGATCGCACGCCTCGCCCAGCTCCTCGCGACCTTCCACGGCAATGGCGGCCTGCCCGTCCGCGAGGCCGCCCACCGCGCCGACCTCCTCGCCGAGTTCGGGCTGACCCTGTCCGACCCCGAACCCCGCGACCCCGGCCGGGCCCCGCTGCCCGAGTACCTGCGCCGCCGCGACCACGGCGGCAGCATCCTCGGGCACAGCGGCATCGAGGCCATCACCTACGACCAGCCGGACGACGATCCCGCCTCCGGTCCCCGGCCCCCCGTCACCACCTTCCAGCTCGTGCGGGACCAGATCGAGGCCGCCGCCCCCGGACTGCTCGCCGCCGAGCCCGAGCTGTGGACCTCCGACGGCCGCAGGATCGGCCGCCTCCAGGGCGGAGTCGACGCGCTGCAGGCCATGTTCGCCGAGGGCCGCGACCACGCCGTCTGGGACGAGGTGCTGACGCCCGGCGGCTTCCGGTTCACCCTCACCAACCCCGTCGGCTGGCTCCTCGGCGATCACGTCGACGTCAGCATCGCCTCCGAGTTCACCGGCCCGCCCGAGGTCGGCGACTTCATACCCAACAACGGCTTGGAGAACTACGGCCACGGCGCCTCGCAGATGTCGCGCGGCAAGCTCCGTGCCACCGGGCAGAGCCTCAACGCCGGACAGCTGGCCGTCGGCGGTCAGGACGTCGTCGGCGCGGGCGGCCCGGGAGTCGCGCAGGGCGAGAGCCGCGGTGTCGCCCAGGTCCACGAGATCACCGCCGAGCAGACCGTCTACGACAACAACGGCCACTACCGCACCGAGATCCCCCAGCACGTCACCGTCACCGTCAACCGCGAGGACACGGCCGGCCGTCCCCTGAACAACTTCCTCATGGGCCTGTACCGCTCCATGGACCCGGCCCGCTCCCAGACACACGTGGGCGAGGCGACAGGCACCCTGGTCCTCCAGGTGCCCAAGGGCCTGGCCGAGTCGCAGCCACTCGAGTCGAACCCCGAGCGTGACCTGAGGCCCCTGCCCGCGCTGCCCGGCGACTCCTACATCGCGGGCACGCTCCTCGACAGCGCCCAGCCCGTCGCCAGGCGCCTGTTCGGGCGGGTATTCGGCGAGAACGCCGACCGGGCGCGCACCCGCGGCAGCCTCGCCCTGTCCACCCTGGTGTCCCGCACCCACCTCACCAACCACCTCCGCGAGGCCACCGGCGGCCGGCGCTACCAGCTCTCCGAGGGCCTGTTCGTCCCCGGCCACTCCTCGACCCGCGCGAGGCTGTGGCTCAAGGGCGACCTCTACGACCTCCAGGTGCTCGGTGCGGTGGCGGGCTCCGGCACCGGCCGCTACGCCAAGGACGCCCGCGGCACCACAGTCACCCACGGCTCCGACCGACTGCGGCCCTCCGCCAACGTCGGCCTGTTCGGCTACGGGCCCCTGGCCGACCACAACCCCGCCCAGGACAGCCAGGGCAACACCATCCCGCCGTACGTCATCAAGGACGCCGGCGGTGCCCACGGCCGTATCACCGCGGCCGGCCTCGTCGGCCAGGGGACCGAGGAACACCGCCGCGAGCAGCACGTCAAGCAGCAGGGCCCCATGTATCTCGTGCGCATGCGCGGCAGGTTCCGCCTGGAGGCCGAGAAGTACGTACGCAACCTCTTCCTGTCCGACGGCGAACGGGGCACCTTCCACAGCGACCCGATCACCGGCGACGTCTACGCCGAGATGTACAAGGCCGAGGTCGACGAACTCCTCGCCCGGGTGGCCGCCACCCGCGCCGAGCCCGATGTCCACCGCGACCGCTGGAGTCACCTCGCCACCGCTCCTGTCCTCGACCTCACCGACATCGTCACCGAGGCCTCCCAGCGACCCGGCTTCCAGCCCTGGCGCCTCTACCAGGAGGTCGCGAAGGACGTCGTAGCGGCCCGTACCGACTCCCGAGGCCGGGCCCCCGAAGCGGTGGCCCTCACCATCGACCGCGACGCCGCCACGGCCCAGGCCCACCGCGCCTGGCTGGAGTGGGCCGAGACCCACCTCGCCCAGGGCCTCGCCCACACCACCCGGTGGAGCGACGGCACCCCGACCGTCCAGGACGCCCGCCGTGCCCTCGACGAGGTCCAGGCGTCACTCGACGGCGAGGCCGGCCCCCTGGACCCGGCCGAGTACGAACGCCTCGTCCGCGACTTCCGCGACTCCGTGCACGCCCACCTGGACCGGCTGCTCCCCGGCGCGGAGCCGCCGGCCGACCCGGACACGACGGTCGGCCTGCTTCAGCCGCTGGACCTGCTCGCCCGCGACCTGGCCCACGACACGGACGCCACCGTTCGCGTCGACGTACTCGACGGCGACGGTGCGCCGGTCCAGCAGGTGTGGGCCGAACCCAACGGACGGGTGCACTTCTTCGACCCGCTGACCCTCGACCCGAAGACCTCCGCCCCGCCCGACCTCACCGTGGAAGCGGCCGCGGCGGCCGGCGCGCTGAGCCCGGAGACCGCTGTTCTCGCGGGCCGATTCGGCCTGACCCCGGCCGAGATGGCGCCCCTGTACCGCAACTCCTGGGCCCGGTCCCGCAGTTTCGACGCGGCGGTCCGCGAGGAGACCGAGTACCGCGAGGCCCGGCTCGCCGACCAGGACGCCATGCTGCCCGAACTGCTGGTCCTCGCCGACGAGTTGGAGCATGCCTGGTACGACGCTGTGCACCGGCTGCGCGGGGAGATCGACGGACTGATGCTCGGGATCTCCCAGCAGCGACACGACACCACCTCCGTGCGACGCGAGGAGGTCCGGCTGCGGAGCCTCACCGCCAGGCTCGACCGGGCCGTGGACCGCTGGAGCGAGGCCGACCGAGAGTTGGAGACCCTGCGCGTCCTCGCGGCCGACGGCAACGCGGTCCTCGCGCCCGACGCTGCCGACACGTTCGCCCAGGGAACCGCACAGACCCTGGCCCGACTTGAGGCACAGGCGGACGTATGGGAGAACTCCACCGACGACGCCCATGCCGTGCTCTTCGACGGCGCGCCCGGGGTGGCCGGAGTGGGGGAGACCTCGGGCGGGTCGCAGGCATTCGATCCCTTCGCGTTGCGGCCGGGGGACGGGGCGCTGGAGTTGGTGGGTTCGCTGGTGGAGAT
>NZ_JBHXME010000030.1:0-70059 GCF_042721125.1 Streptomyces sp. NPDC058469 | reverse complement strand
GGGCCGCCCACCAGGGGCGCGGGGCCGTATCGATTTGCGGCTCCGCCGCGTGGGCGCGACCAGCCCCCACGCACCCGCACCCGACAAACGACTACGCGTCTCCGCCGGCCGCACCGGGATCAGCCGACGCGACGTCCAGCAACTGGTACCGATCGACCGCCTGCTTCAACACAGACCGGTCGACCTTCCCCTCCCGGGCCAACTCCGTCAGCACAGCCACCACGATCGACTGCGCGTCGATGTGGAAGAACCGCCGAGCCGCCCCGCGCGTGTCCGCGAACCCGAACCCGTCCGCCCCCAGCGACTGATAAGTCCCCGGCACCCATCGCGAGATCTGATCCGGAACCGACCGCATCCAGTCGGAAACGGCCACGAACGGACCCTCCGCCCCGCTCAACTTCCGCGTGACATAAGGAACCCGCTGCTCCTCCTCGGGATGCAGCAGATTGTGCCGCTCCACCTCGACCGCCTCGCGCCGCAGCTCGTTCCAGGAGGTCGCCGACCACACATCGGCCCGCACGTTCCAGTCCTCGGCGAGGATCCGCTGCGCCTCGATCGCCCACGGCACGGCGACACCGGACGCCATGATCTGCGCCGAGACCGTCCCCGAAGAGCCCTGGCTGATGCGGTGGACGCCCTTGAGGATGCCCTCCACGTCGACGTCCGCAGGCTCCGCCGGGTGCTGGATCGGCTCGTTGTAGACGGTGAGGTAGTAGAAGACGTCCTCGCCGTGCGGGTGTTCCGCGTCCGAGCCGTACATCCGCCGCAGCCCGTCCTGCACGATGTACGCGATCTCGTACGAGTACGCCGGGTCGTAGGCGACACACCCCGGGTTGGTCGACGCCAGCAACTGCGAGTGGCCGTCCGCGTGTTGCAGCCCCTCACCGGTCAGAGTCGTACGACCCGCGGTCGCGCCCAGTACGAAACCGCGCGCCAACTGGTCCGCCATCTGCCAGAACTGGTCACCGGTGCGCTGGAAACCGAACATCGAGTAGAAGACGTAGACCGGGATGAGCGGCTCGCCGTGCGTCGCGTACGCCGAACCCGCCGCGATCAGCGAGGCCGTGCAGCCCGCCTCCGAGATGCCGTCGTGCAGCATCTGGCCGGTCGGCGACTCCTTGTAGGCGAGCAGGAGTTCGCGGTCCACCGACTCGTACTGCTGGCCGAGCGGGTTGTAGATCTTCGCGCTCGGGAAGAACGAGTCCATGCCGAACGTGCGGTACTCGTCCGGCGCGATCAGCACGAACCGCCTGCCGATCTCCTTGTCCCGCATGAGGTCCTTGAGCAGCCGTACGAACGCCATGGTGGTGGCGATCGACTGCTGGCCGGAGCCCTTCTTCACACTCGCGTACGTCTTGTCCTCGGGCAGGGCCAGCGGCTTCGAGCGGACGACGCGCGTCGGGACGTACCCGCCGAGCGCGTTGCGCCGGTCGTGCATGTACTGGATCTCCTCCGAGTTCCGGCCCGGGTGGAAGTACGGCGGCGCGCCGGACTCCAGCTCCTGGTCGGTGATCGGCAGGTGCAGCCGGTCGCGGAAGCCCTTGAGGTCGGGAGCCGTCAGCTTCTTCATCTGGTGCGTGGCGTTGCGGCCCTCGAAGTTGGGGCCCAGCGTCCAGCCCTTGACCGTCTGGGCGAGGACGACGGTCGGCTGGCCCCGGTGCTCCTTGGCCGCCGCGAAGGCCGCGTACACCTTCTGGTGGTCGTGCCCGCCGCGTCCCAGGTGCAGGACCTGGTCGTCGGTCATGTTCTCGACCATCGCGCGCAGCCGGTGGTCGTGCCCGAAGAAGTGCTCGCGGATGTACGCGCCGGTCTCGGTGGCGTACGTCTGGAACTGGCCGTCCGGTGTGGTGTTCAGCTGGTTGACCAGCACGCCGTCGCGGTCCTGGGCGAGCAGCGGGTCCCAGGTGCGGTCCCAGACCAGCTTGATGACGTTCCAGCCGGCGCCCCGGAACTGCGACTCCAGCTCCTGGATGATCTTGCCGTTGCCGCGCACCGGGCCGTCGAGCCGCTGGAGGTTGCAGTTGACGACGAAGGTCAGGTTGTCCAGGCCCTCGCGCGCCGCGATCGACAGCTGGCCCAGCGACTCCGGCTCGTCCATCTCGCCGTCGCCGAGGAACGCCCACACGTGTGACTTCGAGGTGTCCGCGATCCCGCGCGCCGCCATGTAGCGGTTCATCCGCGCCTGGAAGATCGCGCCGAGCGGGCCCAGGCCCATGGACACGGTCGGGAACTCCCAGAAGTCCGGCATCGACCGCGGGTGCGGGTACGAGGACAGCCCGTACGGCGCCTTCGACTTCTCCTGGCGGAACGCGTCCAGCTGCCGCTCGCTGAGCCGGTCCAGGAGGAACGCGCGGGCGTAGATGCCCGGCGAGGCGTGCCCCTGGAAGAAGATCTGGTCGCCGCCGTCGCCCTCGTCCTTGCCCCGGAAGAAGTGGTTGAAGCCCACGTCGTAGAGCGAGGCGGAGGAGGCGAACGTGGCGATGTGGCCGCCGACACCGATGCCGGGCCGCTGGGCCCTGGACACCATCACGGCCGCGTTCCAGCGGGTCGCGTTCAGGATCTTGCGCTCGATCTCCTCGTTGCCGGGGAAGAACGGCTCGTCCTTGGTGGCGATCGTGTTGACGTAGTCCGTGCTGCGCATCTCGGGCACGGCCACGCGCTTCTCGCGGGCCCGCTCGATCAGCCGGAGCATCAGGTAGCGGGCGCGCTCGCGGCCACGCTGGTCCACGGCGGCGTCGAGCGAGTCGAGCCACTCCTGGGTCTCTTCGGGATCGAAGTCAGGAACCTGACTCGGAAGGCCGCCAATGATGATCGGATTGCGATCGGATCCGGAAGCCACGCTGTTCCTTACCTGTCAGAGGGGGCTGTCTGAGGCTGATTGGGGCTTGATGAGGGCTTATCTGCGCTGGATTTCCATGGGTCTGCACCGTTCCCCATGGTCTACCGCAGGACGGCAATCGTCATCTCTACCGTGAGGTAACCGTGACTCGTTTAGCAAAGCCATTCGAGTCGCGTACCCTCGGAGGGTTCTCAAACGTGCAAACCGGGCAGAACGCTGTGGTGTACGTCACCGGCGGCCGCGATAGCGTGCCTGGAGTTGCGGCGACACGGCCAGGATCGTCACCGTTTCGGCGTTCCGAATCGCCGGGTACTTGCGCGATCCGGCCCGTCCGTGTGGACTACGGCCAATGCTTCGCGCACGCGCGTGGCTGGACATTCATCAAGACATGATCAGGAGGCAACCCGTGAGCGCGACCGCGGACCACGCGGAGGAGCGGACGAACCCTGCCGTCAGGCTGGGGTTCCAGCCCGAGCAGGTGGTCCAGGAGATCGGCTACGACGACGACGTAGACCAGGAACTCCGCGAGGCCATTGAAGAAGTCATCGGCAGCGACCTGGTGGACGAGGACTACGACGACGTCGCCGATGCCGTGGTGCTGTGGTTCCGCGACGATGACGGCGACCTGACCGACGTGCTGGTGGACGCCATCTCGTACGTCGAGGAGGGCGGCTCGATCCTGCTGTTGACGCCGAAGACCGGCCGTGACGGCTACGTCGAGCCCAGCGACATCTCGGAAGCCGCCACGACCGCGGGCCTTTCGGCGGCCAAGAGCGTCAGCGTGGGCAAGGACTGGAGTGGCAGCCGGCTGGTGACGCCCAAGGCAGCCAAGTCCAAGAGGTAGTCCCCGGAGGTACCTCGATCGTTGAATCCCGGACGGGCTGGCCACGCCAGCCCGTCCGTCCGCATGCGGTGATCGCTGCGTAGGGTGGAGTCACCCGAACAGCCCCACCGAAGGGATGCAGGACGAGATGGCGATCCAGGTCGGCGACAAGGCCCCCGATTTCGAGCTCAAGGACAACCACGGCGCCACCGTGAAGCTCTCCGACTTCCGGGGCGAGAAGAACGTGGTGCTGCTCTTCTACCCCTTCGCCTTCACCGGCGTCTGCACCGGCGAGCTGTGCTCCCTGCGGGACAACCTGCCGCAGTTCACCGACCGCGACACCCAACTCCTCGCGGTCTCCAACGACTCCATCCACACCCTGCGCGTCTTCGCCGAGCAGGAGGGCCTGGAGTACCCGCTGCTCTCCGACTTCTGGCCGCACGGCGACACCTCGCGCGCGTACGGCGTCTTCGACGAGGACAAGGGCTGCGCCGTGCGCGGGACCTTCGTCATCGACAAGGAGGGCGTCGTGCGCTGGACGGTCGTCAACGGCCTGCCGGACGCGCGCGACCTCAACGAGTACGTGAAGGCGCTCGACAGCCTGTGATTGTTAGGTTCCAGAGCCTGCGAGGGTCGGGAACCCGTCACTAGGATCGAGACGTTGATCCGATACCGACGCACTCGGGGCATCCCCGCCCCTGGACACCAATGGAGGACTCGTGGGAGTCAGCCTCAGCAAGGGCGGCAACGTATCACTGACCAAGGAGGCCCCGGGCCTGACCGCGGTCATCGTCGGTCTGGGGTGGGACGTCCGCACCACCACCGGCACCGACTTCGACCTCGACGCCAGCGCACTGCTGCTGAACAGCGCGGGCAAGGTCGCCAGTGACGCGAACTTCGTCTTCTTCAACAACCTCAAGAGCCCCGACGGCTCCGTCGAGCACACCGGTGACAACACCACCGGTGAGGGCGAGGGCGACGACGAGGCGATCAAGGTGAACCTCGCGGCGGTCCCGGCCGACGTCGACAAGATCACCTTCCCGGTCTCGATCTACGACGCCGAGAACCGCCAGCAGTCCTTCGGCCAGGTCCGCAACGCGTTCATCCGCGTGGTGAACCAGGCCGGCGGCGCCGAGATCGCCCGCTACGACCTCTCCGAGGACGCCTCGACCGAGACCGCCATGGTCTTCGGCGAGCTGTACCGCAACGGCGCGGAGTGGAAGTTCCGCGCCATCGGCCAGGGCTACGCCTCGGGCCTGCGCGGCATCGCCCAGGACTTCGGCGTCAACGTCTGACGCCCGAAGGCCTCACCGTCCGGCGCCGCGCGGTTCGCGTGCGGCGCCGGGGGTCCTCCCCTCTGGGGAGTGCAGGACAACCAAAGAAGCATCGCCTCGGGGAGGACCAGCACTATGGGCGTCACGCTCGCCAAGGGGGGCAATGTCTCCCTGTCCAAGGCCGCACCGAACCTCACGAACGTCCTGATCGGCCTCGGCTGGGACGCACGCTCCACCACCGGAGCCGACTTCGACCTGGACGCCAGCGCACTGCTGTGCAGCGGCGGGCGGGTGCTCGGGGACGAGTGGTTCGTCTTCTACAACCAGCTCACGAGCCCGGACGGCTCGGTGGAGCACACCGGCGACAACCTCACCGGTGAGGGCGAGGGTGACGACGAGTCGATCCTGGTCGACCTCCCGAAGGTGCCGGCCACCTGCGACAAGATCATCTTCCCGGTCTCCATCCACATGGCCGACGACCGCGGCCAGACCTTCGGCCAGGTCAGCAACGCCTTCATCCGCGTCGTCAACCAGGCGGACGGCCAGGAGCTCGCGCGCTACGACCTCTCCGAGGACGCCTCCACCGAAACGGCCATGATCTTCGGCGAGCTCTACCGCTACCAGGGCGAGTGGAAGTTCAGGGCGGTCGGACAGGGGTATGCGTCGGGACTGCGGGGCATCGCCATGGACTTCGGGGTCAACGTCTCGTAAAGGCGTTATCCACACCGGCTGTCCCGGTCGGCGGAGTCTCCCTCTAGACTCAGTGCTCGACGTCAAATTTTAAGTAAAGCCGAGTGCGGCGCGGGGGGAGACCCTCCCCCAGACTCCGTCTGGGGGAACCCCCAACACACGATTGGGTAGCCAGTGCTTCTGAAAACCTTCGGCTGGTCGTTCGCGGTCACCGCGCTCGGCCTTGTCGCAGCGGCGTTCTACGGGGGGTGGGAAGCCTTCGGAATCGTGGCGATCCTGGCCGTCCTGGAGATCTCGCTGTCCTTCGACAACGCGGTGGTCAACGCCGGGATCCTGAAGAAGATGTCCGCCTTCTGGCAGAAGATCTTCCTCACGGTCGGCGTCCTGATCGCCGTCTTCGGCATGCGGCTGGTGTTCCCCGTCGTCATCGTCGCCGTCACCGCCAAGATCGGTCCGATCGACGCGGTCGACCTCGCGCTCAACAACAAGGACCACTACCAGCAGCTGGTCACCGACGCCCACCCGGCGATCGCGGCCTTCGGCGGCATGTTCCTGCTGATGATCTTCCTCGACTTCATCTTCGAGGACCGGGACATCCAGTGGCTGCGCTGGATCGAGCGCCCGCTCGCCAAGCTCGGCAAGGTCGACATGCTGTCGGTCTGCATCGCGCTGATCGTCCTGCTGATCACCTCGTTCACCTTCGCGGCCCACGCCCACCAGCACGGCGGCGCGCACGCGGACAAGGCGCAGACGGTCCTGATCGCCGGCATCTCCGGCCTGATCACGTACATGATCGTCGGCGGACTCTCCGGCTACTTCGAGGACAAGCTCGAAGAAGAGGAGGAGCGGGAGCACGAGGAGGAGGAAGAGGCCGCGCGCGCAGGCAAGCAGCGCTCGGCGGTCGTCCTGGCAGGCCAGGCCGCGTTCTTCATGTTCCTGTACCTGGAAGTCCTGGACGCGTCCTTCTCCTTCGACGGCGTGATCGGCGCGTTCGCCATCACCAACGACATCGTGCTGATGGCGCTGGGCCTGGGCATCGGCGCGATGTACGTCCGCTCCCTGACGGTCTACCTCGTCCGCCAAGGAACCCTGGACGACTACGTGTACCTGGAGCACGGCGCGCACTACGCGATCGGCGCCCTGGCCGTGATCCTCATGGTCACCATCCAGTACCAGATCAACGAGGTCATCACCGGCCTGGTCGGCGTCATCCTGATCGGCTGGTCCTTCTGGTCCTCGGTCCGCCGGAACAAGGCCCTCGCGGAAGCCGAGGGAAAAGCAGGCTCGGACGAGAAGACTGAGGTCTCGTCCGGGGTGTGACAAGCTCCCCGGTAAGGGAACGCTTCTGTTCGGGGCGGCCGTCGAGGACATGTCCTCTGTCCGGCCGCCCCGACGGCTTTGTCATGCGGAATGTAGATGCGAACGTGGGGGCGGGAATGGGCTTCTTCGACGGGATCTGGCGGCGCGAGGCCGACTTCGACTCGGGCAGCGCGGCCAGCAACGCGATCGAACTGACCAAACGGCACCACCAGGTCTCGCTCACCAAACAGGGCGCGGCCACCGGCAACCTGCGCGTCAACCTCACCTGGCGGATGCGGACCTCCGACATCGGCGGCCTCCAGCGCGACAGCCTCCTGCGCCACCCCTTCAAGGCCCTCAAGCCCCCGGAGGTCATGGGCCACAGCCAGAGCATGGTCAACGTGGACCTCGACCTGGGCTGCCTCTACGAACTCATGGACGGCACCAAGGGCGTCGTCCAGCCCCTCGGCGGCCTCCTCGGCGACGTCAACTCACCGCCGTACGTGAAACTCAGCGGCGACGACCGCTTCGGCTCCGCGTCCGGCGAGACGATGTACGTCAACCTCGACCACCGCGACCAGATCAAGCGCCTCCTGGTCTTCGTCTACATCTACGACCAGACCCCGGCCTTCGACCGCACCCACGCGATCGTCACCCTCTACCCCAGCAACGGCCCCCGCATCGAGATAGGCCTCGACGAACGCCACCCCCAGGCCCGCTCCTGCGCGGTCGTGATGATCGAGAACGTCAAGGGCGAGCTGGTCGTCCGCCGCGAGGTGAAGTTCGTCTACGGCTTCCAGGCGGAACTGGACCGGTTGTACGGGTGGGGACTGCAGTGGGGCCGGGGCTACAAGACAAAGGTGGAGCGCTGAAGAGCTGAAGCGCCCCGAAGGGGCAGCTTCTTCAGGGGCGCGGGGAACTGCGCGACCAGCCCCCACGGGCCCGCACCCGAAATCCGCTCAACGCCCGATGAACTGAGGCCCCTGCGGCGGCAACCGAAAATCCGGATCCGGAGCGGTAGCGACAGGCACCGGTTGCGGATACCCGTACGTCCCCGCGGGAGCGGTCTGCGGATACCCGTACGCCGGCTGGGTCACGGGCTCCTCAGGCTGGGGGTACCCATAAGCCGACTGCACCGGAACCGCCGGAGGCAACGGCTGGGACACCCCCGCCTCAGGCACCCCCACCCCCTCCGACTCGTCCACGGTGATCCCGAAGTCCATCGCCAGCCCACGCAACCCGTTCGCGTACCCTTCACCGAGCGCCCGGAACTTCCAGCCATCGCCCCGCCGGTACAGCTCCCCGCAGATCAGCGCGGTCTCCTCACCGGTCTCCGGCTTGATGTCGAAATACAGCAGTGGTTCACCCTCGGCGACACCCGCGTCGTACAGCAGGATGCGCAGCCCCTGTACGCGGTCGAAGGTGTTGTCCTCCGCCGAAGCGACCACCAGAATCCGGCTGACTTCGGGCTCGACACCGGCGAGATCTGTCTGGATCGTGTCGGTGGGACCCTCCGCGACACGCTTCTTGCCGAGCCACCAGACCTTCCCGGAGGGGTGCCGGGGCTGGTTGTAGAAGACGAAGTCCTCGTCGGAACGCACCTGACCGGCGGGGCCGAGGAGCAGCGCCGAGGCATCCACGTCAGGGACCCCCTGCCCGGGAGTCCAGCGCAGCACGGCACGTACCGTGGTGGCCTCCAGCGGGACGTTCGACCCCTTCAGCATCGCGTGCGTCATGCGGTCATCCTGCCCTCTCGGTCCTGGTCACGACAACGTGGGGGTTCGGACACCGACATGGCCGAGTTACCTGAAGTTCATGCTCGGCGGGAACTCCCGACATGGGTTTGTACGTACTATTACCGGCCACCTATCGAAAACAATCACGAACCACATCGTCACCACGGGGGAGCTTTATGCGTCATTTCGGGCACATTGCCCCTGAGGTGCGGCGGCGTCTCTTCTTCCAGGAGCCGTGCGAGTTCGACGCGGACTCCCCGGCCCGGTTGCTCGCCGCGGCCCTGGGCGCCACGCTCTACAGCCCGGCCACCCGCCCCCGCCTCGCCGACGACATCGTCAAGCTGGCGGGACGCGGCGTCGTGTCGATGGTGCTGTGCCTGGAGGACTCCATCGGCGACGAGGACGTCCCGGCCGCCGAGGAGAACCTGGTCCAGCAGTTCACCGAGCTGGCCGCCCGCCCGGACGCCGAGCTTCCGCTGCTGTTCGTCCGGGTCCGCGTGCCCGAGCAGATCCCCGATCTCGTACGCCGCATGGGCCCGGCCGTGAAACTGCTCTCCGGCTTCGTGATGCCGAAGTTCACCGAGGAGAGCGGCACGCCCTTCCTGGAGGCGCTGGCCTCCGCGGAGGCGGCGAGCGGCCACCGGCTGTTCGGCATGCCGGTCCTGGAGTCGCCCGAGCTGCTGTACCGCGAGTCGCGCGTCGAGACCCTGGAGGGCATCTCCCGCGCCGTCGACAAGTACCGCGACCGCGTCCTGGCCCTGCGCCTCGGCGTGACGGACTTCTGCTCCTCCTACGGCCTTCGCCGGGCCTCCGACATGACGGCCTACGACGTCCAGATCGTCGCCAGCGTGATCGCCGACGTGGTGAACATGCTGGGGCGCGCGGACGGCACAGGCTTCACGGTGACCGGCCCGGTGTGGGAGTACTTCCGGGTCCAGGAGCGCATGTTCAAGCCGCAGCTGCGCCGCAGCCCCTTCCTGGAGGGCCAGGCGGAGGAGCTGCGCGAGGCGCTGATCGAGCACGCCATGGACGGACTGCTGCGCGAGATCGCCCTCGACCAGGCCAACGGGCTGATGGGCAAGACCTGCATCCACCCCACGCACGTGCTGCCCGTGCACGCGCTGTCCGTGGTCAGCCACGAGGAGTTCTGCGACGCGCAGGACATCCTGCGGCCGGAGCGGGGCGGCGGAGGCGTGCTGCGCTCGGCGTACACGAACAAGATGAACGAGGTGAAGCCGCACCGCGCCTGGGCCGAGCGGACGATGCTGCGCGCCGAGATCTTCGGGGTCGCACGCGAGGACGTCGGCTTCGTGGAGCTGCTCGCCGCCGGAATCCCCGGCTGAATCGCAAGGGACGTATGAACAAGGCAGTGAACGACGGGGTCTGGTCGGGCAGTTGGGTCGCGGAGCGGCTCGGTGTCGAACTGCTCGGCGACCCCGAGCTGACCGACCTCCTGGGACTCGCGCTCCGGCGCAACCCCAAGCGGGCCCACCTCCTCGTGTCGAACGTACTCGGCAAGCACGTCCCCCAGTCCCCGACCGTGGTCTACGGCTACGGCTTCACCCTGGGCCGCCGCGTACGCGAACTCCTCGGCACGGAGGAGTCCCGCCGGGCGGTGGTCCTCGGCTACGCGGAAACCGCGACGGGTCTCGGCCACGCGGTGGCGGACGGCATCGCCCTCGCTCCCTACCTCCACTCCACCCGCCGCCCCGTCCCCGGCGTGGCCACGGCAGGCGGCTTCGAGGAGTCCCACTCCCACGCGACGTCCCACCTCCTGCTCCCCGAAGACCCCGAACTCCTTTCGGGCGAGGGCCCGTTGGTCCTGGTGGACGACGAGTTCTCCACCGGCAACACGGTCCTGAACACCATCCGTGACCTGCACGCGCGTTATCCGCGGGAGCGGTATGTGGTCGTAGCCCTGGTCGACATGCGTTCCGTTGCCGATGCCGGACGCCTGGACGAGTTCGCGGCGGAGATAGGCGCGAGGGTGGACCTGGTGGCGGCGGCTTCCGGCACGGTGAGTCTGCCGGAGGGGGTGCTGGAGAAGGGACAGGAGTTGGTGGCGCGGTACGAGGCAGGGGGTGCCGGGACAGGTAGCCGGTTGTCTGCGGCGCCGTCGGGGCTGGTCGCGCAGTTCCCCGCGCCCCTAAAAGACGGGGGCGTCGAAGCCGACCTGAACTCCGACTCCCCAGGGGCGCGGGACTGTATTGGATCTGCGGCTACCGCCGCGTGGGCGCGACCAGCCCCCACCGGCCCGCACCCGGCCCGCAACCGAATCACCCGAGTCGAACTCCGCTGGCCCCACGATCTCCCCGACGGTGGAAGACACGGCTTCACCCCGCAACACCGAATACGCCTGGAAGCCGCCCTCCCCGCCATGGCCGCCCGCCTGGCAGACGCACTCCCGGAAAACGCCCACCGCGTGCACATCCTCGGCTTCGAAGAGCTGATGTACGCCCCGCTGAGACTGGCCCGCGAGCTGGAGCAGGTCGTCGACGCCGGCGTCACCTACTCCACCACCACCCGCTCACCGGTCCTCGCGGTGGACGACCCGGGCTACGCGATACGAACCCGCCTGACCTTCCCGGCCCACGACACCCCCGCGGACGGCCCCGGCGACCGCTACGCCTACAACATCGCCCGCGCCGACTTCGACGCCGTGGTCGCCGTGATCGACTCCACCGCCGACACTCCCGAACTGCACGCCCCGGACGGCCTGTTGGCGCAGCTGGCCGAACACACCCCGCACGTACTGCTCGTGGTCGTCCCCTCCTACGCCCCCGAGCAACCGCACGTACCCGAAAGGCCCGCCATGCTCCCCGACCCCCTCCGCGGCCCCGCCTTCTCCTCGTACGCGCCCGAAGAGGTCGGCTGGCTGCTCCAGGACCTCTCGGACGTGACCCTGGAGGCGCCGACCGAGGAGCGCGAGGAGGCCATCCAGAGCGGCGGCGCGCACTACGCGGAGTCGCTGCCGGTGGAGTACCAGCCGAGCGAGCAGTACCAGCAGCTGTTCCACACCGCACTGGACGAGGCGGCGGACCGGCTCGCGCTGGCCGTGGGGGCGGTCACGGAACTCGTCCTCGCCGAACGCTCACCCCGCCCGGTCCTCGTCTCCCTCGCCAGAGCCGGCACTCCGGTCGGCGTCCTGATGCGTCGCTGGGCCCAGCATCGCCACGGTCTCGACCTCCCGCACTACGCCGTGTCGATCGTGCGCGGTCGCGGTATCGACGCCAACGCGCTGCGCTGGCTCGCCGCCCACCACGACCCCGCCGACGTCGTGTTCGTCGACGGCTGGACCGGCAAGGGCGCCATCACCCGTGAACTCACCGAGGCGGTCAGGGAGTTCGAGGAGTCCGACGGCATCACCGGCTTCGACCCGGAGATCGCGGTGCTCGCCGACCCCGGTTCGTGCGTGAAGACGTACGGCACCCGCGAGGACTTCCTCATCCCCTCCGCCTGCCTCAACTCGACCGTGTCGGGGCTGATTTCGCGTACGGTGCTCCGCTCGGACCTGGTCGGGCCGAACGACTTCCACGGCGCCAAGTTCTACCGCGAACTCGCCGGCGCCGACGTCTCGGTGGACTTCCTGGACGCGGTCGCCGCACGCTTCCCCGAGGTCTCGGACGCCGTGACCAGCCTCGCCAAGGAACTGCTGGCCGCCGACCGCACCCCAACCTGGGAGGGCTGGGCGGCAGTTGAGCGGATCAGCGAGGAGTACGGCATCCACGACGTGAACCTCGTCAAGCCCGGCGTCGGCGAGACCACCCGGGTGCTGCTGCGCCGGGTGCCCTGGAAGATCCTCGCGCGGGCCGGCGCGGGTGCCGACCTCGACCACGTCAGGCTGCTCGCCGAGCAGAGGGGAGTGCCCGTCGAGGAGGTCGGCGAACTGCCGTACACCTGCGTGGGGTTGATCCACCCCAAGTACACGCGCGGTGCGACCGGTGCCGACGGCAAGGCGGTGGCGGTCTGATGCCGGTACTCGTCGCGAGCGACCTCGACCGTACGCTCATCTACTCCGCGGCCGCCCTCGCCCTGACCATGCCGGACGCGCGGGCGCCCCGGCTGCTCTGTGTCGAGGTGCACGAGAGCAGACCGCTGTCCTTCATGACGGAGACGTCGGCCGGGCTGCTCACCGAACTCGGTGACGCGGCCGTGTTCGTGCCGACCACCACCCGCACCCGCAAGCAGTACCAGCGCATCAACCTGCCCGGCCCGGAACCGACGTACGCGATCTGCGCCAACGGCGGGCATCTCCTCGTGGACGGTGTGACCGACGAGGACTGGCACGCCCGGGTGCAGGCGAAGCTGGCCGCCGAGTGCGCTCCGCTGGAGGAGGTGCGGGAGTATCTCGCAGCCACCGCCGACCCGGCCTGGGTACGCAAGCACCGCATCGCCGAGGATCTCTTCGCCTACCTCGTCGTCGAGCGCGAGCTGCTCCCCGAGGAGTGGGTGAAGGAGCTCGCCGTGTGGGCGGAGAACCGCGGCTGGACGGTGTCCTTGCAGGGCCGCAAGATCTACGCCGTACCGAAGCCCCTCACCAAGAGCGCGGCCATGCGAGAGGTAGCCCGCCGCACCGGCGCCACCCTGACCCTCGCCGCCGGCGACTCCCTGCTCGACGCCGACCTCCTGCTCGCCGCCGACAAGGGCTGGCGCCCGGGCCACGGTGAACTGGCCGACGCGGCCTGGGCGGCACCAAGGATCACGGCCCTACCGGAGCGGGGCGTGCTCGCCGGTGAGCGAATCCTGCGGGAATTCCTGAAGTCGGTCCGTACGGGGAACTAGCCGCAGCAACCGCCGCCGCAACAGCCCCCACCCGAGCCGGTGGGGGCCGCGGACCGGGCGGCGGGTGCGGCCGCCGTACCTCCCACCGCCACTGTCGACAAGAGCTTTACCGTGTCTTGATGCCCTTCCGGGCATGCTGCCGGAGCGCTTGACTCGGACATGGGACGGGACAGTTCGAAGGTGTCGCCGCAGGTGCGGCAGCGGTACTCGTAGCGGGGCATGAGGACAGGCTAACTGGAGTGATAGGCACGGCGTGCGGCCGCTCAGGACCATCCTGGGCAGCGGATCGCCAGGGCCCTGGGTGTGGGAGATCCGCCAAGGGGTCGGAGTCGTCTTTGCCCGAACATGACCTGACGACGATTCGCCCTTGGTGTCGAGCGTGCATTTGTGACCCTATGCGACCGAACACTTTAGATTTCATTACACCCGAGTGCGCATATAAGTTTAGCGATCATTTTTCGTCATAATTGGTCAGCTTTGACGGCCTGAAATGGGTCTAGACCGTAAAGATCCCGTCCAGTATCTCTTGTGTGATCATGGGCGCCGCCTGCGCCCGGACATACCAGAGGAGTCCCGTGAGGACCAGTCGCACAGGCCATTTCCGAATAAGACCCAACGGCGGATCCCTGTCAATCTCACCTCGGCAGGTGGCAATGGCAACGGCACTGACGCTGTTGCTTATCACTGAAGCGGCCGTAACGCTCTCGACCACTGGACAAGCCTTCGCCGTCTCCGCTCACAAGGCGCGCACCACCTCGGTGGCGAAACCCCGCCCCGCCTCCACCGGGCCGCTCTCGGCTCCCGACGCGGCATCGGCATTCGCGACAGCCCGACTGCGTAAACGCAAGGTCGAGATTCTCGACCAACTCACGGACAAGACCACAACTTGGGCAAACCCGAACGGCTCGCTGACCACTCGGTCATATGCGGCGCCGGTCCGCTTCAAGCGAGCCGGGAAATGGGTTGATGTCGATACAACCCTGCATATGAATGCCGATGGCGCTGTGGCGCCCAAGGCCCAGCCGAATGGTTTGGTTCTCGCGCCCGGTGGCAAGAATGCCGTGCTGGCCGGCATGGGATCGGGCAAACATCGGGTAGCGGTCGGCTGGAAGGGCACGCTTCCCAAGCCGTCCCTCAAGGGCACCACCGCCACCTACGCGAACGTCACGCCAGGCGCGGATGTGACCGTACAGGCGACGCGGACCGGCTTCGAGGAGAACGTGATCCTCAAGTCGCGCCCCACGGCCGGTTACACGGTGACCATTCCCGTCTCCGCTAAGGGGCTGACGGCCAAGCAGCGCAAGAACGGCTCGATCACGTTCACCGATGCCCACCACAAGGTCGTCGGCACCATACCGGCGCCGATGATGTGGGACGCGCAGGTCGACGCCAAGTCCCTGGAGCACCCGCACCGCGCCCGGCTGAAGATGACGATGTCCCAGTCCGGTGACACGGTGAATCTCACCCTGGCCCCGGACGCGAAGTTCCTGGCCGACCCCAACACGCAGTACCCGGTCACGGTGGACCCCTCCACGAGTCTTTCTCCCCTGCTGGACACGTGGGTGGAGAACACCGACACGGCCCCGGAGTACACGTCCACCGACCTGAAGCTGGGCACCTACGACAGCGGCACCGACGTAGCCCGCTCGTTCCTGGAGTTCCCGGTCCTCCCGCTCGACAACACGCAGATCCTGTCCTCGTCGCTGAACCTGTACGAGTACTGGGCCGGTGGCTGCGTTCAGTCGCCCTGGGAACTGTGGGAGTCCGGAGAGTCCTCCACGGACACGGTCTGGTCGAACCAGCCGGTCTGGAAGTCGAAATACGCCACAACCTCCCAGACCAAGGGCTACTCGAGCGACTGCACCACCTCCAGCGCGGAGGGCTGGGTCTCCATCGACCCCTCGACCTTCCTCCAGTACGCCGGTGACAACGGCTACGACGTCGCCTACATGGGCTTGAGGGCGTCCGACGAGACGGACAGCAACAGCTGGAAGCGTTTCTACTCCGCCAACGCCTCGGCCAACGTGCCCTACCTGTCGGTGACCTACAACTCGTACCCGATGCCGTCCGCCCCCACAGTGGCGCCCGGTGTCTCCTCGGTCTCCGGCTCCACCACGACTCTCCTCACCAACACGACCACTCCGCAGCTCCAGTCGACCGTCACCGACGCCGACGGCGGCAACGTCATGGCGCAGTGGAACGTCTACGACACCACCAGTGGCGCCAACACCAAGGTCATCTCCAATCTCAACGGCAGCTGGACCGCCTCCGGAGGTATCTCCAGCGCGTCCGTCGCGGCCGGAACACTGGTGAACGGTCACACCTACACCGCGTGGCCCTACGGGTACGACGGCTCCCTGTGGTCGCGTCAGACCGTCCCGAACGGACTGGTCTTCACGATCGACACCACCAAGCCCGGCGCGCCGACGGTCGCCTCCACGGACTACCCCTCCGGCGGCTGGGGCAAGGGCGCCGGACAGAGCGGCGCGTTCACCATCACCCCGCCCTCCGGCGGCACGGACACCTCCGGTGTCGTCTGGCAGCTCGACTCCGGGGCCCAGAACTCCGTGGCGACCACCGGTAGCGCCGTGAGCGTCAGCGTCACCCCGTCCGCGGACGGCCCGCACACCCTGACCGTCTCCACCCGCGACAATGCCGGCAACCTGTCCGCATCGACGGTCTACAGCTTCAACGCGGGTAACGGCGCCGTCACTTCGCCCACCGACGGCACCAGGACCGCGCGGCGCGTCACACTGACCGCCGCCGCGGCGTCATCGACGTGGCAGTCGGTGAAGTTCCAGTACCGGCGATCCGCCACGGACAGCTGGACGACCATCCCGGTCGGCGACGTGACGTCCGGCGGCAACGCCGTGAGCAGTTGGCCGGTGGCCGTCACGAGCGGCGCCAACTCCCCGCTCGTCTGGGACGTTTCCAGCACCTTGGGCGATGACGGCTCGGTCCAGGTCCGTGCCGAGTTCACGGACACTTCTTCGGCGAGCCACGACACCTCCGCCGTCACCGCCACCCTGGACCGCGCGGCCACCCAGACCGCCAGCGCCTCGGTCGGTCCGGGCACGCTCAATCTGTCGACCGGCAACTACACCCTGTCCGGCCCGGAGACCTCCTTCTTCGGAATGTCGGTCGCCCAGACACTCGATTCCCGCAGCCCCCTGGGGACCCCGCCGGCCGGTCAGACCGCGCCCTTCGGGCCCGGCTGGCAACTGGCGGGCGCTTCCGCGACGGCGATGACGGACTACACCGAGATCCGCCCGGTGACCTCCACCGCCGTGCAACTCGTCGGCTCGGCCGGCTCCCAGGTCTCGTTCACCAAGACCAGCAGCGGGTCCTGGACTCCGGAGCCCGGCGCTGAGGCGTACACGCTCAGCTACAGCAGCTCCGCGGACACCTACACGCTGACCGACACCTCGGGAACGACGACGGTCTTCGCCAAGTCCTCCACCACGGCGGGTGTGTGGGCTGTCGCTTCGTCGAGCCCGGCGGGCAGCGGTACCTCGGTGCGCTACCGCTTCGACTCCGTGACCAGCGGCACCACCACCTCGATGCGCCTGGCCCGGATGGCCGCGCCCACGTCCGCGATCTCCGACACCAACGCGTCCTGCCTCACCCCGACGACGCCGGCGGTGGGCTGCCGGGTCCTGCAACTGAGCTATGCCTCCGCGACCACCGCGACGGGCACGACCAGCGGTACGTTCGGCGACTACGCCGGCCAGGTCAGCATGATCGTCATGTGGGCCACCGACCCGGCCACGGGTACGGAGACGTCCAAGGTCGTCGCCCAGTACGCGTACGACTCCACCGGCGCCCTCCGCCAGGAGTGGAGCCCGCAGATCACGCCCAACCTCGTGACCGCGTACACCTACACCGCGGCCGGCCGAGTGGCTACACTCACGCCTCCGAGCCAGCTCCCCTGGACGTTCACCTACGGCACGGCGGGCACCAACGGCGACACCAACGCGGGACGCCTGCTGAGCGTCTCCCGCCCGACCCTCACCCAGGGCTCCGCGTCGTGGACCAACGGCACGGCAACCACCACCGTCGTCTACGACGTGCCGCTCACCACCGCGGCGGGCGGCCCCTACGCGATGAGCGCTTCGGACGTGGCCGCCTTGGCTCAGTCCGATGCGCCGACCGACGCCACGGCCGTCTTCCCCGCCGATCAGGTTCCCACCTCCAACACCGGATCTGGGAACCTCACCTCCAGCTCCTACACTCGCGCCGAGATCCACTACCTCGATGTCAACGGGCGCGAGTCAAACACGGCCTCCCCCGGTGGGCACGTCACCACCACCGACTATGACGCTGTCGGGCACCCCGTTCGCCAGCTCAGCGCCGCCAACCGCGAACTCGCCCTGGCCGCGAGCACCAACACCGAGCTCAACGTGCTCGGACTGGCGGCGATGACCACCACGCAGCGTGCCAACCTGCTGTCCTCGGTGAACGTCCTCGACAGCAGCGGCCAGCTCCTGACCGACACGTACGGCCCGCTGCACCAGGTCACTCTGGAGCACGCGTTGGCCGCCTCAGGTACCAGCGCCGCCCGTGCGGCCGGCTCCGTCGTCGCCGCCCGGACACACACCCACAACACCTATGACGAAGGACGTCCCACCGACGGCTCCGCGAATGCGTCCGCTCTCGTGACCACGGCCGTCACCGGCAGCACCATCGCGGGCTACGCCACGGACGCGGACACGCGCACCACCAAGACCACCTACGACTGGACGCTGGGACAGGCGACCAAGACCACGGTCGACCCGGCAGGCCTGGCGATCAGCACCACAACGGGGTACAACGCCGCCGGCAGGGTGACCTCCAACTCCCAGCCGTCCTCCACCGGCTCCGACGCCGGTGCCACCACGACCACCTACTACACCGCTACCGGAAGCAGTCCCTGCGGGGGCCACCCCGAGTGGGCCGACCTGGTCTGCCAGACCGCTCCGGTCGGCGCCATCACCGGTGGTGGCTCCAACCCGAGCCAGCGGGCCACCACGACGACCACGTACAACCTGTACGGCTCGCCGAGCACGGTGACCCAGACCGCCAACGGCGTCACCCGCATCAACACCGTCACCTACGACGCGGCAGACCGCAAGATCACGCTCGCGGTCTCCGGCGGTGTCGGCCAGGCTGTGCAGACGACGACCACGACATACAACGCGAGCAACGGCCTGCAGGCCAAGGTCTCCACGCCGGACGGCGCCTCGGCCACCATGAGTTACGACCAACTCGGCCGTGCGATGTCCTCGACCGACGCGGACTCGAACACCGCCACCGTCCAGTACGACGCCCTGGACCGACCCACGCAGACCAGCGACTCGGCGCCGTCGACCACGACCTACACCTACGACACCAGTAAAGACCCGCGCGGTGTGCCGACGACGCAGACCGACTCCAAGGCCGGGGTCTTCAGCGCCACTTATGACGCCGATGGCAACGTGAGTACGGAGTCCCTGCCGGGATCGATCACGCTCAAGATCACCACGGACGAGACCGGACAGGCCACCTCCCGGGTCTACACCGACGCGAACGGGAACGTGCTGCTCTCCGACCAGGCGGGGTACTCCGGAACCGGGCTTGAGGTCAGCCGGGCCCAGTCCACCACCGGAGGTCTTGGCGTCAACAACACGTACGCCTACGACGCCGCGGAGCGCCTCTCGGACGTCAGCCAGACCGTCCTCACCACCAGCGCCACCACCGGCGCGACCAGTACCTGCACCACGCGGCACTACGCCTTCGACAAGGACTCCAACCGCACGGGGCTGACCACGGCCGTCGGCGCCGCCAAGGCGGCCTGCCCCACCAGCGGCGGAACCACGGTCAGTCACAGTTACGACAGTGCCGACCGTGTGGTCGACAGCGGCTACACCTACGACGCCCTCGGCCGCACGACCGCTGAGCCGAGTGGGACGACGACCGCGTACTACGCCAACGACCTGGCCTACCAGCAGACCTCCGGCACCAGCCGCGTCACCTGGCAGTTGGACCCCCTGGGCCGCAACCGGTCCTACACGGCGGAAACCAACACATCCGGAAGCTGGACCCAGACCGCGGCCCGCACCAACCACTACGACGGCACCTCGGACTCGCCCTCCTGGACCAGCGAGAGCACGAGCGCGTACACGCGCAACATCAACGACATCGCCGGAGACCTCAGCGCCGTCTACTCCTCGGCGAACGGCGACATCCTGCTGCAACTCACCAATCTGCACGGTGACGTCAACATCGTGCTGCCCATCAACGACAACGCCACCCCGGTCCTGGTGATGGCGGCCGACGAGTACGGCAATCCGCTCACCGGTACCAGCACCTCGCGCTACGGCTGGCTGGGTGGCAAGCAGCGCTCCGGCGAGACGCCCTCGGGCGACATCCTCATGGGCGCCCGCCTGTACAACCCGTCACTCGGCCGCTTCCTCCAGACCGACCCGGTCTTCCAGGGATCTGCCACCGCCTACGACTATGTCAACCAGAATCCCACCACGGGCTTCGACCTGGACGGCACCTCGGGCAACCGCAACGGCATCTACTGTTCCCGGTCCGGCCGTTGGAAGACGTGCGACCTGTACCTCAGCGAGTACCGGACCCGGATGCTCATCGACACCATGTGGGACGGTGTCGGAGCGGCCGGCGTGTGCGCGGCAGCGGGTGCGGCGAGCTTCGTCACCGTCATCGGCGGTTACGCCGGAGCGGTCTGCGCCGTCATCGGCGCAATCCTGGCGATGAGCGCGTACGCACTCAGCCATATCGATGACGCCGGGCACAACCGCGGTATCTACATCGAGATGTGGTTCTACCACTTCCAGTGGTGGTGGTTCGGATGGCACTACAGGTGGGTCCCATCCGGGGGATACGTCTGGCATCAGTGATCGTCCGGTCCTGCGGGGCGGGGGTGTGTCCCCCGCCCCGCAGGGCTCCGTTCCGGCGTTAATGATGAGGAGTGCAGATGGACAGTGCGACGACGCTCGTGCTGTGGATCGCTTTGGCCATGCTGGTCGCCGTGGGGGTGGCCGGCGGGGTCGGTCTGGTACGGGACCGGGGCCGGGAGGCGCCGCCCGCTGCTGCGGGCCTGCGCAATCCCCGTTTGGTGCAGATGGTGGTGGGCCTGTGGGGACTGCTGACGATCCTGCCCAGGCTGCTCGGTGTCGCCTCCGCGGTCGGGCTGCTGCTGACTGTCGTGGGCCTGGTGCCGCTGGTCACCGTGCTCGTGCTGGAGGTCAGGGCGCGGCGGCAGCATCGTTGACGAAGACCCAGGTCGACATCCCCCGCACGGGTTGTCGTGCGGCAGGTTCGTACTGACCCTGCCGCACACCCCGAACACCGCTCGGTCTCTAGGAACGGTTGCAGTCGTAGAGCGTGAAGCTGCCGCCCGTGCGGCGACCGTAGTCGGCGGGTGGGATGCGGGTGCAGTGGGACTTCACCCAGGTGGTGGTGGCGGTGGTGGGGCGCTGGGTGGTGAGCAGTGCGTAGCGCAGCTGGTGGGCGGTGACGAGGCTGCCGAGCTGCTGGGTGGTGGGGAAGGGGGTGTTGCCGGTGAAGCCGCCCATGACGAGGACGGGTTCGGACTTCGCGCGCAGCAGGGGCTCGGCCGCGTAGGCGGTCTGGGTGGCGAGCAGGTACTTCTCGCCGTTGCGGTGCGTGGTGAGGTAGTCGAGCAGGGCGGTGTCGCGGGCGCTGGGCCGGTCGATGCCTATCCGCAGCGGAGCGTGGTGTGCACGGACGCTGTCGTAGTACGCGTTGCCGACCGGACCGGCTATCGGCGCGGTGGCGGCGCCCGCGTACAGCGGGTTGAGGGTGGAGACGGCCCAGCCGGCCGGTACGACCAGGGTGGCCGCGATCCCGGCGGCGAGGGCGCCGTGGACCATCCGCGGGGAGGTGCGCGGCCCGCGGCTCCACAGGCCCACCACCCCGCACAGCGCGAGCATCACAGCGATCGGCAGCAGCCAGGAGACGAAGCGGGTCGGCCAGTCGAGCACCAGCGCCCACACCACCGTCAGCACGATCGCCGCCGGCAGCGCCATGTGCCGCCGGCCGCCCGACTTGTCCTCCGGCCCTTGCTCCGGCCCTTGCTCCGATTCGTACGGCGACGCGTACGGCGACCAGCGCTCCGGCTCGTGTTCCGGCTCGGGTTCCGGCTTTTGCTCCGGTTCGTGTTCCGGCTCGTACGCCGACTGGTACTCCGATCGGAAGAGCGCGAGTCCGCCGCCGGCCAGCGCGGCGAGCGCCGGGGCGATGACGGCCATGTAGTAGGCGTGGTTGCCGTTGGAGGCGCTGAACACCAGGGCGTGCACGGCCAGCCAGCCGCCCCACATCAGAAATCCCGCGCGCGGCATGTCGGTTCGCGGTTGCCCGGTGCGCCAGACGACGCCCAGGACCGCGGCGAGCACGGCGAGAGGCAGGAACCAGGCGACCTGCGGACCGACCGTGTTGTTGATCAGCATGTTCCAGCCGGTGTTGCCGGTGGTGCGGCTGTTGGCAGTGCCGGCGACGGCGCCGAACGCGGTGGCATCGCTGCTGAAGCGGCTCAGGCCGTTGTAGCCGAAGACCAGGGCGAACGGATCGTTGCCGGACGTTCCGTCGAGGTACGGGCGGTCGGCGGCCGGTGTCGCCCAGGCGATCAGCACCCAGAAGCAGGAGACCGCCAGCGCGACCGCACCGCCCAGCAGAAAGCGCAGAGCCCGCTTCAACGGCGCGCCGGGCGCGACGATTTGGTATACGACGGCGAAGACCGGCAGCACCAGCCACGCCTGCAGCATCTTCGCCTGGAAGGCGAGCCCGACCCAGATCCCGCAGGTGATCAGCGGCAGCAGCCGCTCGGTGCGCACCGCCTTCTGCAGCGCTCCGGCGGCCGCCACCAGGAGCAGAGTGAGCGCGGTGTCCGGGATGGTGGCCCGGTTGAGGACCACGGTGACCGGGGTGAGGGTGAGCGTCAGTGCGGCGACCAGCGCGGCGAACGGCCCGGCCCAGGCCCGTACGATCCGGTGCAACAGCCATACCGTCAGCACGCCCTCGACGACCTGTGGAAGGGCGGCCGCCCACGTGTGCGGGCCGAAGAGCCAGACGGAGACGGCGTCGGGCCAGAAGGCGCCGGGGAGCTTGTCGATGCTGATCGAACCGTGGGTGTCGAGCCCGCCGAAGAAGAAGGCACGCCAGCCGCCGGCCATCGAACGTATCGCCGCGCCGTAGAAGGGGTGGAGCGCGGCGTGCCCGATGCCCCAGGAGTACAGCACCGTGGCGACGGCCAGCACCGCGGCGAGCGCCGGGCGCTCCCAGCGCGAGGCGTCTTCCGGCGGGCCGGATCGGCCGTTCGCCGCCCGGCGGCCTCGGTGCGCTCCGGTGGGCCGGGCGGCGGAGATGGCGGTCATAGCAGTGGTCCTCGGATCAGCAGGTCAGGTGGGGCTGCGGCGCACTGGCGGCGGGATCACAGGCGGCGGGCCGACCGGAAGCCGCGGGCGTAGAAGTCGGTGCCGTCCAGCAGCGCGTGGCCCGACAGGTCGCCCATGGTCGGGCCGTTGGCGGCGGAACGGCTGGAGTAGAAGCGGTGGCGCCCCTTGTCGTCGAGGCCCATGTAGATGCCGACGTGGTCGATGAAGTCCGGCCGGTCCTTGATGATGGCGAAGAAGACCAGATCGCCGGGTTGCAGGGTGCCCAGGTCGGTGGCCTGCTTCGTGCCGGTGTGGGGGATCACCACGCGGCCGGGACCGTAGGCGGCGATGGCGAAGGCGCGGCGCGGCAGACCGATGCCCTTGGTGTTGGTGTTGTGCACGGAGAAGCCCATGCGGTAGCCCCACACCAGACGCTGGAAGCCGGAGCAGTCGACGCAGCCGTAGCGGGCCTGCTCCGGCTGCACGCGCGTGCCGTCCGGGAAGTCCCAGGGAACGCCCAGATAGTCGTAGAAGTCGGACTTCTCGTCGTAGTAGGCGAAGTCCAGTGGGTTGGCGACCTTGGCGTTGCGCGGGCCGAAGTGCGCGGTGCCCGCGTAGCGCACGTCGTCGGCGTTGTGCTTGTCGGCCGCCCCGGCGCTGCTGTACTGGAAGGCCACCGCGAAGACGTCCGGGCCGGTGTCGCCGAGCGTCTTGCCGAACCAGCCCGTGAACCAGGCGGACTTCTCCATGCCCTGCTGCCATGTGTGCGGCAGCAGCCGCACCCAGGCGTCCGTGGTCACCTTGGCCTCGGTGGTCCGCCGCTCGCTGAAGGTGCGGGCGGGCCCGGTGAGTACGGCCGTACGGGCTCCGTCGGTGAACGTGGCGAGCGTGCCGCCGTCGGAGCTGCGGACCACAGTGCGGGCGGGGGCGGACAGCCGCTCGAAGGTGTGCTTCCCGGTGCTTGAGCCGGTACCCGTGCCGTCGGCGGCAGCACCGTCGTCGTCGCTGTGCCCCCGGTGGTCCCAGGCGTATCCGCCCGCCACCCCGGCTGCCGCCACGCCCGCGATCGTCCCGAGCAGGGCGCGGCGAGTCGGACGGCTGCGTCTGCCGGCGGGTTGGGAGTGCATTGCCGTTCCTCCTGGAAGTAGGGCGGTGGGTGGGTCAGCCGGTGGGCAGGGCGCCGATCAGGAGACCGGAGACCAGCACCACATACGTGGCCAGCGTCACCGCTGTGGTCGAGATGAGAGTGGCCGCCATCGGCTGACGGACCATCTGGTAGGACACCAGACCGGGGACGATGAAGCCAAGGGTCTGAGATGTGTACAGCAGCGGGAACTCGTGACTGAGGGCGAGCATCACGGTGGTCTGTATCAGCACCGCGCTCAGCACCACGGCGGCGAACAGTCGCTTGCCGTAGAGGATCACCGTGCGCTGCAGCAGTTTCGTCGCGAAGTACGTCAGTGCCGCTACGACGACCATCAGCCCGGCCAGCTGCACGTCGGTGAGGAGCGTGAGGGCGATCCAGCCCGGGGTGATCATCCCACCGGGGGAGAGGTTGGTGGTCAGATAGCAGACGAGCGAGAAGACCAGCCCGAGGGCGATCCCGAGCGCGGCGGTCTGTGCGGTGAGGTTGGCGGGGATCACGGGTTCCTCGGGGACTGGGACTGATCGTAGGAGTAGCGCGGGTCGTCTGTGGCGCTCTGGCTGTCGGGCCGGCTCTGGCGGGCGGCGAACTGGCGGGCGAGTTCGCGCTGATTCGGGATGTGGATGCTCTGGGTCGTCTCCAGCGGTGCCACCCAGCTGTACGGCTCCGGCTCGGGCGGCCGGGCCATCGCGACCTGCGGCCGGACCAGCACGATCTGCATGGTCTCCTGGTCCAGGCCGTCGCCGTGGGGAATGGCGTCGAGCGGCTCCTCGGAGTCATCCAGCGGCAGCCCGGCGAGGCATTCCAGGAACAGCTCGCCCTGGCCGTGGATGTTGCCGATCGCCACCAACGAGGAGGACGGGCCGAGTTCCGCGAGGATCGCCTCGGTCACCCCCTCGGGGTCCCGGCGGTCGCCGCCGAGATCCACCACCCGCCCGGTGAAACCGGCCGGGATCGCGTCGCGGGCGCTCTTGGTCGGGTGGCCGATCAGGAACACCGTCTCGGCGGAGAGGTCGGGCACGATCGCGCCCATCTGGCCATTGCGCTCCACCCGGTCCGGGCGGCAGTTGATGACGACGCTGACCGGCCGTCGGATCGCACCCAGATCCTCCAGCTGCCGGACGTTCATCAGCGTCGACTCGGGGTCGTTGGCCGCGAAGACGTTGGCGAACCGCAGCTGCTTGCCCTCGGGGGTGACATAGCGTTCCACCGACAGCACGCCCGGGTCGGGCGGCGCGTCCCACATGCCCTGCATCGCGGTCTGCCGCTCCACGCCGAGCAGTTCGGCGACGGCGAGCGCGATCGCCACGTTCTCCTTGAAGGTGAACCAGCTGAAGCCGCGCAGCTCGGCGTCGGTCACCGACTCCGGATCGACCGCGATCAGACGGCAGTTCCGCTTGTCGGCCTCCTCCTGGAGGATGTGCAGCCGGTCCTTCTCCGCCGTCACGCACACCCCGTCCACCGGCATCGAGCGGGAGAGCGAGCGGGCGACATCGTCCAGCGTCGGCCCCATCTCCTCCAGGTGGTCCTCGCGGACATTGCACAGCACGCCGATCGTGGAACGGATCAGCTTCTCCTGGTTGATCTCCTGCAGCGCGGGCATCACCGCCATGCACTCGATCACCAGCGCGTCCGGCCGGTAGGTCGCCGCCCGCCGCACGATGCCGATCTGCTCGACGATGTTGGCCAGCCCGAACTTGCGGTACACAGGCTCCTCGGTGGCATCCGGATGGATGAACCTGGCCGCGGTGCCGGTGGTCTTGGCCACCGTGACCAGGCCGCCGCCGCGCAGCGCGCCCGCGCACAGCCGGGTGATCGAGCTCTTGCCGCGGATGCCGTTGACCAGCACCCGCGTCGGTATCTGTTCCAGCGAGGCGAAGTGCCGCCGCTGTTCCACGATTCCAGCGATCCACAGCCCGGCGCAGCACAGCAGGACTATGACGTAGAGGAAGAGCACGTCGATTCCGTCCTTACTACCGCTGGAGGGTGGTCTGACGCAGGGACGGGGAGGGCCCGGCTGCGTGGCTGGATCTGTCCGCCCGGTCGCGTTCCGCCAGGGCCTGGCGCATCAGTTCCAGGCTGCGGGTGACCGAGCCGATCTCGTCGTGGTTGACCGGGTGCAGCACGGTGCGGCGGTCTCCGCCGGCGAGCCGCTCGACGAGTACCGCGACCGAGCGGAGCGGCCGGATCACCACGACGTACAGCCAGCCCATGCAGGCCGAGCCCAGGGTGAGGCTCAGGATCCCCGCGAGCATGGTGCGCTGCTCGGCCTGCACCGCGGGAATCTGGAGCGCGGCTGCGGGTTCCGCGGTCACCACGTGCCAGCCGAGGCGGGCAGTCGGGCCGCTCTGTGCCAGCGGCGCGGCAGCGTCGACCGATGGGCCGGAGGACGTGTGGAGCACCCGTGAGATCGCGGTGCCCGCGGTCCCCGGGGCGCCCTGGGTGGCGCGGGCGAGACGGCTCAGGCCGGAGTCGGGCAGTGACTGGAAGGCGCGGTAGCCCACACTCGCCGCCAGCACCTTGTCGTTGTCGTCCGTCACCCAGACGCTGCCCAGCTTCGGCCTGGTCAGGATGGAGTTGAGTGCCTTCACGTCGATCTCGCCGAACAGGACCACCCCGGCGGCCGGGGCCTTGCCTTTGGCGGTCGGTACCTGGGCGTAGGCGGCGATCGCCGGGATCCGGCCCGAGGTGTTGACGGTGGTGATCCCGCCGCCGTCGGGTACGTGGACGAGGGTGCGCAGCGGTGTGTCGCCCGCGCGCAGCGTGATGCCGCCCGAGCGGTCCAGGAGATACAGCGAGCGGAACTGCTTGTGGTCGGCGAGGGTGTGCCGCAGAACCTTGGCCTGGGCGGCCCGGCTCGTGCCCGGCAGGCTCGCAGTCGCGTTGCTCAGGTCGGTGTACAGCTGGTCGAGGGACTGCCGGACCCGGTTCGACGCGATCTCGGTACGCGTCTGCTGTACGGCAAGGACCGGAGCCGGAACCGCGGTCGCGGTGTCCGCCCGGTTCAGCACGAAGATCATCGGTACTGTCCAGCAGGCCACCACCAGCACACCGACCACGGCCAGCGCGCGGTAGCCCGGTCCGCGCCGGCCCGGGATCTCCTGCGGGCCGCTCTCGCCGAGCAGTTGTCGGCGCAGCGACTCCAATGCCCGCCCGATCCGGGCCAGTTCCCCGAAGCCGTGCACCGGCACCGGCCGGGACAGCTCCTCCCACGCGGTCGGCCCGTCCTCGGTCGCGCCGCGGGCCAGGCGGCCGGCGGACAGGTACAACCGCAGCAGTGGCCGCTGCAGGAAGAAGTGCAGAGCCAGCCCGAGCAGCAGCGCGAGCACGGCCAGTGCCCCCGCGGCCTGGAGCGCGAAGCCCGAATAGTCGACGGCGGTGGTCGTGGCGGGCACCGCGTGGTGAGTGAGCACCACAAGACCGAGGTCGTCGGTGTCGCCCGGACCGGTCGTCGAAGCGACCTGGGCCCAGCCGGCCACCGTGCGCCGACTGCCCGTGGCGGCGCCCAGCAGGCTTCCCGAGGCGTCGGTGTCACGCGCCGACTCCTTCGCCGCGCTCGTCGCCGCCGAGGGCAGACCGCTGTCGGCCGCGGCAGGTGACGCCGTGCCGTGGGACGCGGTGGCGAGCGCGGTGCCGCCCGCGTCGAGCAATTGGGCGGTGCGTCCGTCGCCGTACACCGCGGGGCCGGGGAGCGCCTCGGAGACCACCAGCAGCCACCGCCGTTGGCTCAGGACCTGGTTCTGGTCCTGGTTGGCGTCATCCTGCTGCGCGGGCAGCGTGAGCCTGGCGAAGTACAGCAGTTGCCGTGTGCCGCCCGACGTCACCAGCCGGGGCGGGATCGCCCCGTGCCCGGACGCCGTCTTGACGACGTTCACTCCGGCCAGCTGCACGGTCCTTCCGCCGGCCGCCAGCAGTTTGCCGGTGCGCGCGTCGAGCAGCACACCGCCGAGGATCGCCTTCCTGGCGGAGGCCAGACCTTTGAACGCGGTCACGGGGGTCGATGTGCTCGTCGCCGGGTAGGCGTTGGCCGTACGGCGTACCGTGCGCGCCTCGGCGTCGATCGTGGTGCGCATCGACAGTGCGGTGTCCGCGGCGATCTGCTGCTCCCCGTCCGACACGGCCTGCGGCACCCGCCCGGCATGGATGTCGTTGAGGCTGATCATGGTCAGGGCGGCGACCACCAGCAGAAGCGCGATGAGTGAGGCGATCGGCGGGCGCACCCCGCCCAGTATCGGCATATCGGCGCGGCGGCGGATGCGGTGTCGGCGCGGCGCCCGGGGGGCGGAGGGCAGGGCAGGGATCCTTCCACAACTGGCACCAGGCGCCCGAGTGTTCGACCAATCGAACGCTCTAGCCTTGCGCCGTCACATTACCATCACACAATCGCTCCAGTGTCGTACGTGTGAACGGGCCAATGGTGGCGGCCGGCGGATGCTGGCCACCACACCCGACACGTCGAAGGGCGGACCCTCGAACAGGACCCGCCCTTCGGATGTCCGATCAGTCGTCAGGTCAGGGGACGAACGAGATCTCCGGGTACTTGCTGCTGGACCCGTCGAGCAGGGTGCTGTGCTTCTTGAGCAGCTCTTGGTCGAAGAAGGCCGCGAGATAGACACGTTGGACCGCGATCGCGCGGGTCGGGTCGATCGTGCCGTACTGCTGCTGGAGCTGCGCCTTGGAGAGCCCGAGCAGGTTCGCCTCCTGGGCCACCATCCACTCGTTGTCGCTGAAGGACAGGTGCGCCGCGCCCTTGAGCTTGATGTCGACCTTGTATCCTTTCAGGTGCGACCACATCGTGCGCCACGACGCGTCGTTGTTGCGGTTGTGGCTGCCGGAGCTGAAGAGCATGAAGGGGCGCTTCAGGTCCTTGCTCGGCGCCGTCCCGAAGAATTGGCCGTCCAGGTTGGCACCGGCGTCGATACGGCTGTCGAGCTGCATGGCGGTGGGGACCGCCGCGCCGCCCAGCGACCAGCCGAACATCCCGATGCGGGACATGTCGACCGACTTCGTCAGCCCCTTGGGGAGCGTGGCCTTGCCGGCGTCCGGGTTGCCGCCCGTGCTGAGCGTCTTGAGCTGGTTGATGGCGAACTTGATGTCGGCCGCGCGCACCTTGAGCGTGTCGGAGGAGTGGGTGCCCGCCGGCATCTTGTTGACCTCAAGCCGGTTGCCGGGGAACTGCACCTCGTTGGCGTCGTGGGTGTGGTCGACGGTGACGACGAGGTAGCCGCGGCTGGCGAGATCCTGGACGAGGGCGGTGCCCATCGCGCGGTCCGAGTGCAGCCCGGTCGAGTACAGCAGGACGGGCAGCTTACCGAGCGCGGTGTTCACCGGGGCGAGAACATGACCCGCCGTGGTCGGCAGGGTCACCAGCTGCGGCGACAGCCTGCGGGTGGCGAGGAAGTGGGCGCCGGATATCGACGGCATCCACGGCGCCTGATAGTGCCCGGACGTGGCGGTGGCCGGATACCAGAGCGAGACCATGAGCTCGCGGGACTTGCTGCCGGACACGTACGGGTCCGTACGGGACTTGTCGACGAGGTGCAGGCCGACCATGCCCACGCTGTACTTCCCGCTCGGTGCGGGAATCTTGAGCTGCAGAGCGGACGCGGCCTTGCGGTCGGCCGCGAGCGTCTGAGGGCGTACGACCTTGTTGCGGCCCAGCGGCGCCTCGTCGTTCTCGGGCGCCCACTGCGGGGTCTGGTCGGACGAGGACGCGGTGGCCGCGGGCTTGTCCGGCGTCTTCCCGGTGGCCATCGCCGACGTCAGCCCCAAACCCAGCGCGACGGCCAGCGCACCCGCCGAACCGGCCGATATGGCGATCAGTCTTCGACGGTGGCGCAGGCGGCGGTGATTCATGAAACCCCCTTGTTGGTCAGGCTTGTTGGTCAGCGGTCACAGAACGGGCGATCGACTGCCGCACACCGTACCGTGACAGCGACCGACGGACCCGCGCGCCCCGGCTTGACTTCGTAGTGACCCCGCGCGGCGGACGCTGTGCTCTCGGACCGTACGGCGGCACAACTGGACCGGCCCCCAAGTAGCCACCACGGCCGCCAAGTTGACGGGCAAGGTGCGGCCGACCACCGGGCTGACGCGGACCGAGAGCAGCGCCGTGTCGGGCCTGCACGGCACCCCTTGCCCGGCTTGCGGCGCTCGGTGAGGCCTACAGCGCCGCCGACACCGAGGTCACCGTGAACAAGACCCGGATACGCGGAGGCACGACGACCGTCCAGGTCACCGAGACCACCACCTTGACGTATGACAAGATCCGCGGCGACGAGCCCGCCACGACCGGCTTCAAGGCGCACCACCGGCTGACCTTCACCGTCCAGCCGGACGGCACCTGGAAGCTGACCGCGCTGCGCTCCTCGGACAGGGCCCCCAGGAGATCGACGAGCCCGTCACCACGGCGACTTTGAAGCGCACCTCTACCGCGATCATCGACGCGCCCCGTGCCGACATCAGCTGTCCGGCGCCCGCGAACCCGAAGAAGCCAACGGGCGGGACGAACTGTCTGTGAGGACTACGGCGCCTAGTACTGCGGCACTTCGGGGCAGTCCGACTCATGGGTCGGGGTCAATGAGTGGTCGCGGTTCACGCAGACCGCGTAGCGGATGACCCTGCTGGCGAACGCCTGCCAGACGGACTTCGACAAGGACAGGTCCAAGGATCACTCCACGATGGCCACCTACCGGAGGTCCAGCGGCGTCCCGTACCTCACCTACCACGACACCGAAAGCTGCCGGCGGTCACTGTCGAATCTGATCGCCGTGTATCCCAACTCGGCGCACTACGCCTACCGGACCTGAGGTCCGCGGGTAAGGATGCTCCGTCGGCCGGGGGCGGTCGAGGTGCGCCATGCCCGCTCCACCTCGGTCGGCGGCATGGGCGGCGGGTCCACGGACAGGGTGCCGGAGGCGGCCTCGTCGGCGAGGGGCGGCGGTTGGCGAGGATGCCAGCCGCGCTGACGGAATCCCGGCCGCTGCTTATGAGGGTCAGGTTCGCTGACATCCGTGCGGCGCACCGGGCCGGTGCGCCGGCCCACCGCCGTGGTGCGGGTTCAGGGCGCGTGGGGATCCTTGGCGATCCGGTCGAGCCACTCCCGCAGCAGGCTCAGCTCGCCGTCGGTGAGGACGTCGGTCCGCTGGAGTACGGCGCGCAGGGCGACGGCGGCGGGGACCGGGCCGGGGGAGTCGCTCACCGGGGCGTCGGTGGTGATCGCGGCGATGACGGACTCCCGTGCCAGCGTGGACAGTTCGAGGTCGCGGCGGTCCTCGGGCAGGGCGATGAGACTGATCGCCGTACCGCTGCCGGCCGCGTGCACGAGCTGGGCGGCACGTTCCTCACCGACGCGGAGCCGGCCCGCCTCGGCGATGCGGTGGATGTGCCCGGCGAGGATCTCGGCGCCCGCGACGGCGGCCTTCGGCGGGGTCGCGCCGGGGCGGGGCTCGGCGTACATGAGCAGATACAGCGCCGGGTTCGCGAGACCGAAACCGATGTGCAGGTCCCAGCCGGCGCGCAGGTCCGCGACCGGGTCGGCGGTGGGCGCCAGGTCGGTCTTGCTGTCGAGATAGGCCGCGAAGCCCTCCGTGGCGACCGCGTCGAGCAGGCCCTGCTTGTCGCCGAAGAGCCGGTAGATGGTCGGCGCCTGGACACCGGCCGCACTGCCCACGGCCCGCGTCGACACGGCCTCGCGACCGCCCTCGGTGAGGAGCTTGGCGGTGGCGGCGAGGATGCGGTCTCGGGGGCTGCGGTCGTCGTCGGCGTGCATGGGTGGAACGCTAACAGAATATCGTTAGCGCTCGTTCGGTAGCGATGCTAATGTCGATCTGGTTAGCGATGGAAGCGTTGTGGGTGTTGCGGAGGTCGTCGTGATTGTTGTGACCGGAGCCAATGGGCAACTCGGCAGGGGAGCAGTGGAGCGGCTGCTCGTCCGGGTCCCCGCCGAGCGGATCGCCGTGAGCGTCCGCGACCCGGAGCAGGCCAAGGGGCTGGCGGAGCGGGGCGTCCGGGTCCGCCGGGGCGACTTCGACGACCCCGCGAGCCTGACCGACGCCTTCGAGGGGGCCGAGCAGATCCTCCTGGTGTCCGCCGCGAGCACGGGCGAGACGGCGCTGCGGCAGCACCGCGCGGCGATAGCGGCGGCCCGTGAGTCCGGCGCCCACCGCATCCTCTACACCAGCCACATGGGCGCGAACCCGGCCTCGCCCTTCGCCCCGATGCCCGACCACGCGGAGACGGAGGCCGCGCTGCGCACGTCGGGCGTGCCGTTCACGTCCCTGCGCAACGGCTTCTACGCCGCTACGACCGTGATGCTCCTCGGCGCCGCCCTCAAGACCGGCGAACTGTCCGCCCCGCAGGACGGCCCGGTCTCCTGGACGGCCCACGCCGACCTGGCCGAGGCGGCGGCGCTGGCGCTGGCGGAGGAGGGCCGGTTCGACGGAGTGACCCCGCCGCTCACCGGCACGGAGGCGCTCGACCTCGCGGATGTGGCCGCACTGGCCTCGTCGATCACCGGCCGCACGATCAAGCGCGTGACGGTGACCGACGACGAGTACCGGGCGGACCTGGTCTCCCACGGCGTACCGGAAGAACAGGCGGACATGCTCGTGGGCCTCTTCCAGGCAAGCAGGAAGGGCGAGTTCGCGGAGGTCGGCCCGGCGCTGGGCGAGCTGATCGGGAGGCCGCCGACACCGCTGCGGGACGTGCTGCGGGAGGCCTTGGTGTCGTAGGAGACCGGTGTTCGCAGGAGAGGAGCCTCAGTTGTGTCCGGGGGTCCCGCGCTCCTCGCGGATCTGGCCGACGACCCGCGCCACGGACTGCCGTACGGCCTCCGTCTCCGTCAGGAAGTGCCAGTAGTCGGGGTGACGGCCCTCCAGCGTGGCGATCGCGCGGTCGAGGCGGGCGACGGCGTCGTCGAGCGGACGGGCGTGGCGCGGTTCGGGCGTGCTGCGGCCGGACATCGCCAGCCGCTGGGCGTCGCGGATCGCGAAGCGGGTGCGGTCGATCTCCTGCTGGGGGTCCTTCTGCACGGCGTTCAGCCGGCGCAACCGGTCACCGGCGGCCGACACGGCCTCGTCGGTGGTGTTCAGCAGCGCCCGTACGGTCGACAGCAGTGACGTGGCGTCCGGCCAGCGCTGCGCGTCCCGGGCGGCCTGCGCCTCCTTCAGCTTCAGCTCGGCCTGCCGTACGTTCTCGCCGGCCTGCTGCGGCACCTGCTGGAGGTCCTGCCAGCAGGCGGCGGAGAAGCGCCGCCGCAACTCGCTGAGCACCGGGTCGACCTGACCGGCGCGGGTGGTCAGCGCCTGGGCGCGGGTGCGCAGCGACACGAGCCGGTGGTCGATCTCGGCGGCCCGCTCGGGCAGCCCGTCGGCCTCGGCCCTGATGGCCTCCGCCTCCCGGGCGACCCGCGTCGCCCGCTCCAGCGTCTGCGGTACGCCGTGCTGCCCGGCGCCCTGGTTCAGCTTCGTCAGCTCCGGCCCGAGCGCGGCGAGCCGGGCGGCGAGATCGTCGGCCCGCAGCCCCGACGCCCGTACGGCGTCCAGGGCGTTGGAGGCGGCGAGCAGCGCCTGCCGGGCCCGCTCGACGGCGGGCGCCAGCAGGGCAAGCTGCGTCTCGGCCTTGCCGAGCAGCGGCCCGAGTCCGCTCTCGAACCGGTCCAGCTCCTGCTTGACCTGGCCCAACTGGTCCTTGGCGGCGGTCAGTTCGGTGCGGGCGCGGTTCGCTGCGGCGGCCTCCAGGTCGTCGCGGTCGAGGTCGTGCGCGTCGACGGCGTTGATGTACCCCCCGCTGGCCTCGTCGATGCGGCGGCCCAGCGCTTCGAAATCGGTGACCGCGCGGCGGGCGGCCGGCGAGTCGTCGACCGCGGTGATGGTGTCTATCGAGATCCGCAGATCCCGCTGGGCGGTGTCCAGCTCGTAGAACGCGGCGGCCGCGGCGTCCTTCGCCGCCTGCGCCTCGGCCCGCTGACTCTCCGCCCGCCCGCCGAACCAGCGCCGGGTGCCGCCGCCGGCGAAGGTGGCGGGGAGGGTGAGCGCGAGCGCGGCGAAGAGCGGCAGGCCGATCAGGGTGAGGGTGTCGAGGGCGGCGCGGGTGGCTGTGCTGCGGTGCGGGTCACGTGCGGGGACGCTCTGGTGCCGGTCACGGAGGGTGGCGTCGAGATGTGGGGCACGGTCGGCGGCGGAACCGTGCCGGGGCCCCGGCTGGGGCCGGAGCCGTGTGAGCGGCGAATACGGCTGCGCTGGTGTCGCCGTCACATCCCTCTCCCGTGTCTTCCATCCTGACCGTTGTCATTCTCCCACCGGTAGAGGACGAACACACGGGCCGGTCAGTTCGCGTTCCGCACCGTGACTTTCCCGTCGCCCGTGTGGGCGGTCACCACATGAGAACTCGACGAGTCCCGGGGCGCGGACACATCCACCGATCCGTCCCCGGTCTTGGTGGTCACGCGGTACTTGGCGGCGCCCGTGGGCAACGCGATCGTCACGGACCCGTCGCCGCTGCTGGACTCCACCAGGTCGGGTACGGCGCCGAGTTCGAGGTGCACCGATCCGTCACCGGTGGTCGTCCGCACCTGCCGGGACGACACCTCCGCGTGCAGGGACCCGTCCCCGCTGTGCAGCACCAGCGGCCCGGTGGAGTCGGTCACATGGACGGACCCGTCGTGCGTGCGCACGCTCAGGGCGTCCGCGAACCCCCGTGCCCGCACACTCCCGTCCCCGTCCTCCACCTTCACGGCGACCCCGCGCGGCACCTCGATCCGGTGCTTGGCCGAACAGTCGGCGATCACCCCGGAACACTTCGTCCGCAGCACCAGCCGGTCGCCCTTCATCGCCCAGGTCACCTTGGGATCCGACCCGATGGCCACGCTCCCTTGCCACCACCGGGTGACCTCGATCTTCCCGGCCGGGTTCGAGTCCCCGGCGACGACCTCCAGCGCCGAGTCGTCGGAGTCGATGGTGAGGGTACGGCCGGCCAGCGCGAAGGTGCGGTGATCGGGGTGCTTGTCGTCCCCGGCGGACGCGGTACCGCAGGCGGTGGCGCCGAGGAGGAGCAGGGCGAGGGTGGTGGTGGCGGTGAGGGTACGGGTGGTGCGGGTATGGGTGCGGACAGCGGTGCGGGTCACGGTGATTTCCCCCTGGGACGGACGCGGAGTCCCGGTGACTCCTACGGCTCCCCTCGACCGTAGGGAGCGGCGCTCCGCCGGGGCATCCGGCGCGCTCCCGGACTCGGGGTGGGGTAAACCCCCGGGAGTGCCCTGACCTCCCCCGGAGCTTCTTCCCTCCCGATACGGGTTTGCAGGACACGCCCCCCGGCAATGTAGGCTGTCGACTCGTCCTGGGCGCGTAGCTCAGGGGTAGAGCGTCGCCCTTACAAGGCGAATGTCGGCGGTTCGAAACCGTCCGCGCCCACCAGGATCGAGTAGTAGGTCAGAGGCCTTCCGGGGAGATCTCCGGGAGGCCTCTTTCTGCAGTCGAAGTCCACTCGGAATCCACATCCCCACTGAGGATGCGCCGCACAGCGGGTTGCAGCCCACTGTCTCCAGGACTGACGAGGATGCCGGGGATTCCGAGTGCCTGGGCGCCGGCGACATCGGCCACCGGGTTGTCGCCGACCATCCAGACCCGCTCGGGACGCCCTGCCAGGTCCAACGCCGCCTCGAAGATCCGGGGGTGCGGCTTCTCCCAGCCGACCAGCGAGGAGTTGACGACGGCCGCGAAGTACCCGCCGAGCCCGAGCTCGCGAAGCAGACCATCCAGTTCCGGCACGTGATTGCTCACGATGACGTGGCGCCAGCCGGCGGCGGAGAGTTCTTCCAGCGCGGCGAGGCTGTCGGGGAAGACGGCCCAACGGCTCGCATCGATGTAGTGAGCCCGCACGCCGCTTGCGGCGCGGGCAGCCAGCAGGGCATCGACACCCGCGCCGACATACGCCTTCACGAAGAGCGGCTGAAGGGCGTCCCACCAGGCGTCAGGGGTGCCCAGGCCAGGATGCCCGCTCTCCGGCCGATGCCAGGGAAAGCCGGCACGCAGCCCGGGCGCCACATCGGCACCGACCACACCATGCCCGGGCGCGACCTCACCCAGCGCCTCCACCAGACACCCGCGCCATCTGCCGTCCCTGAACGCCAAGGTCCCATCGAAGTCCCACAGCACGACGCTCCCGGTCATGCACGGCATCCTACGGAGCGCGCCGCACGGTGCGGATGGCTAGCCCTTCTTGCCGTTGAGGAGGTCGGCGTAACTGCGGGCCTGGTCCGCGGCGTTGTGGTGCCAGGCGGACTGGGTGTGGTGTTCGTCCGCCAAGGACGGTTCGGCGGTGGCGAGTTCGTCGTAGAGGGTGGCTATCTCGTCGTGGACCGCGGCGATGGCCAGCCGGTTGGCGCGTACCGCGTCCGCGTGGCCGCGGTGGGTGTCGATCAGGAGTGGGTCGTCTCCGGCGGGTGCGGAGGTCGGGCCGTGGGCGTGCAAGTCGCTGTACTCGTCGTTGAGTCGGGTGGCCCGCGCGTCCAGGTCCGTACGGCGGATGTGGAGGGCGGAGCCGCGGGCGCGCAGGCTGGCCTCGTAGGCGTGGGAGCCGGGGAAGCGGATCGCGTCCAGGCCCGAGGTGACCGCGTGCGGTCGGTCGGGGCGCAGCCTGGCGTAGCGGGCGTCCGCCTCGGCCGCCACCTCCAGCGTCTTCAGTTCCGGCGGCAGGGCGCTGCGCCCGATGGCCGCCCAGCCGTGGACGTCGCTGTACCACTTCTCGTGGGCGGACTGCCGGGTGATGCCGGCGGCGTCACCGATCTGGTTCCACGTGGTGCCGCGTTCGCGCTCCGCGACCACCGCCTCCCGCACCACGTCCTCCGTACGACGCTGAAGCCTCAGGGCGGTACGGAGCAGGTCGCCCGGTGCGGGGTCGGGCTCGACCGGTACGGCGTCCAGGACCGCGTCGGCCATCTGACGGAGCGTCAGGGCCAGGGCCACGCGTGACTCGTCGCGGGGTGACAGCCTGTGGAGCTCGGGTGAGGCCGGTACGGAGGACGCGTCTTCGGCATCGGTCATGGCGTCAGGCTATCCCTGACATTCCCCTTTCGGGGTGGGGAGTTGGCGTCGTCACGGCTGTCGCGGCGGAGTCGGCAGGCCTGCCTGGATCGTGTCCAAGAGGCGGTCCAGTGCTGCCAGTTGTGCGGGTTCCATCGGGCCGAAGACCTTCCGTAGTGCCTCCTCTCCGGCCGCTGTCCCCGCCGTCAGTGCCGTGGTGCCTTTTGGTGTGAGGCGAACCAGCTTCGATCGGCCGTCGTCGGGGTCCGGCGTCCGTTCGATCAGTCCCTCGCGTTCCAGCGCCTCGATGCTCTGGGTGACCGACCGGGGGGCCTGGCCCAAGTCCTGCGCCAGTATCGACTGGCGTACGGCGCCCCGGAGTTCGAGGACCTGGAGGACCTTCGTACGGGCGAGGGAGAGGCCGGCGGCCGTCATGGTGTCGTCGACCGTCTTGCGCAGGTGGTGTCCGAGTGACAGGTAGCGCAGTCCGACCTCGGTGGGGGCGGGGGGCGGGGTGTGGTCGCTCGGTGTCATTGTTCCTCGGTCCTCGTTCCTTCGGGCTTCATTGGTGAGGTACCTCATCGAGTGTTACGTTGTTCGTGGACTTGATGAGGTACCTCAATAATACGACCAGGAGGTGAATCGCATGGTTGACCAGCCGCCCGTGATCGTCATGACCGGTGCGACGAACGGTATGGGTCGGCTCGCCGCGTTCGAGCTGGCTCGGCGCGGTGTCCGCCTCGGTGTCGTCGCCCGCAGTCGGGCGAAGGCGGATGCGTTGCGGGAGGAGATCGAGCGGCTTGCGCCGGGCGCCTCTGTGGATGTCTTTCTGGCAGATCTGTCGTTGCTCGCCGAGGTGCGGCGGGTGGGTGAGGAGATCGTCGCCCGGTATCCGCGGATCGACGTACTGATCAACAACGCGGGCCTGCACGCCTTCTCCCAGCGGGTCACCTCCGAGGGCCACGCCGAGATGACCGCCGTGAACTACCTCGCGCCCTGGGTCCTCACCGACACCCTGCGCGAACGGCTCGCGGCGTCCGCGCCCGCCCGGATCGTCACGGTCGCCTCCCGGGCCTCGCTGCGGGCCGGTACCGTCGATCCGCAGGCCGATCTGACCGATACGGCGGAGTTCACGCGCCGCGGTTCGAGCCTGCTCTACGGCCGCTCCAAGCTGATGGACATCATGTTCACGCAGGAACTCGGGCGTCAGTTGAAGGGCGCGGGTGTCGCTGTCACCTGTTGCTGCCCCGGGTTCAACACCACCGGCCTGGGGCGCGAACTGCCCCTCGCCGGAGCCCTGGAGAAGGTTCTCACCTCGCTGAACATCGGCAATCCCCAGCACGGTGCCGACATCATCGTGAAACTCGCGACCGACCCGGATCCCGCGTTCGCCGAGAGTGCCGGTGGTTACTTCGCCGCCAAGGGCGCGAAGGCTCTGCGGTGCCCTGAGGCGGGGCGCGGCGAAGCCGTTCAGGGGGCGCTGTGGAAGGCCACGGCCGAACTCGTACGGGGTGTCCGTCGTCCGCGCGGCGTCTGAACGGCGGCTTCGTGCGGAGGTGTCGCGGTTTCCGGGGGTGATGGGCAGGATGGGCGCATGAGTGATCCTGGCACGACCGCCTCGGGCTCCGTGTTGTCCCTCTGGTCGAAGGACTCGGTGTTGTCGATCGGCTCGGTGGGGTCGGTGTTGTCCATCGGGTCCGTCGGGTCGAGCCTGTCCGTCGGGTCGATCGGGAGCGCGCTGTCGGTCGGGTCGATCGGCTCGGCCCTGTCGTTGGTCTCGGCCGGGTCGTGGCTGAGTACGGGGTCCGTGCTGTCCGCGCAGTCGCGGTGGTCGGTGCTGTCGTGGCGGTCGACGCGTGGCTTCCGGGCGGTCGGCGCCAGTAGCGGTGCCGGTCCCGGTGCCCGTGCCGGCGGGGTCGCGGTCGTGGGAGCTGCGAGTGCTGTGGGGGTTGTGGCGGCCTTGGTGTTGGCCCAACGGGTCTTGCGGAAGCCGTAGTTGAGGGCCAGGGCGTTCCGGGCGGGGTCAGGACCAGAACGCGTTTGACCTGTCGATGTCCTCGACGCACTCGTCCAGG
Organism: Streptomyces sp. NPDC058469; assembly: GCF_042721125.1. Classification (NCBI taxonomy): domain Bacteria; kingdom Bacillati; phylum Actinomycetota; class Actinomycetes; order Kitasatosporales; family Streptomycetaceae; genus Streptomyces; species Streptomyces sp. NPDC058469. The sequence goes on along the minus strand of NZ_JBHXME010000030.1, from coordinate 30,998 downwards.
TCCGTGATCTTGTCGCCGAGGATGCGGAAGACGATGCCTCCGGGCTCGTCGATGTGCTTGCCCGCGTGTTCGGCCGTGACGTGGTGGAGTGCGACCGCGTGGCCTCGGCCGTCTACGAGGATCGTGCGGAGTTGGATGCGCAGGGTGCCGTTCGTCCGCGTGAAGAGCTGGCCGTACATGTCGATGATCGCGTCCTGGCCCTTGAAGTCGCCGGACAACGGGTGGGTGCCGGGGACGTGGTGCGTGGCGTCCGAGGACATCAGGGCGCGCAGGGTGTCCATGTCACCGCGGACGAAGGCGTCGTAGCCCTTGCGGACGAGGAGTGCGTGCGGATGGTCGGCCATGGTTGATCGCCGCCTCTCGGTTGCCTCGCTCGCCGCGGCTGCTTCGGCGATTTGAGGCTTGTCTCAGCCATTGTCCTCCTTGTCGTCCGCCGGTGCCCGTGGCGTCTCGTGGGCGTGCTTCAGCTTCATCCGCGTCTCCACGCGCTCCGTCGCCGCGACCTCCGTCCAGAAACGGTGGCCGCTGACGAAGACCGCGAGTTCGTGCTCCCGCTGTCGGAGCTTCTCCACCTCGGCCTGTTCGTCGGGCGTCCAGCCGGGGGAGGCGGGGCGCTCCACCTTGCGCCAGCCGCCCGTGTCGCTGAACCCGTCCAGGGGCTCGACCGACCAGGGCAGCCGCTTCAGCAGGCCCGACAGCTCGGCCCGGACCTGATGCAGCTCCTCCTGACCGGCGAGGAGGTCACTCGGGAAGTCATAGGTCGTAGCCACGCGGTAATGCTACGCCTGTTCGAATTTGGGTCGCGAGTTTCTTCCGGGACTTCACACGATCGGGTTGGGGATGTCGTTGCTACGGTCGCCGGATGGGGAGCTGGGACGAGGGCGGTGTACGCGCTCGGATACGGGAGCTGGCGGCACGGGACCCGGAGCGGTCGCGCTTCGGGGCGGATACGCACCGGTACGAGCTGTCGCCTGCGCTGCCGGAGGTGGAGGTGGGGGCATTCGAGGAAGCCCATGGCGTCGATCTGCCGACGGAGTACCGGTCCTTCGTCACGGAGGTGGGTGACGGACCCGCCGGCCCCGGTCACGGGCTGATGCCGTTGACCGTCCCCCGCCGCCCGGAGACCGGCGAGGAGTGGGCCGTGGACGACGAGTGGGAAGAAGACCGGCTGCCGGGCCGGCTCGCCGAGCCGTTCCCCCTCGCCGAACCCCTGCCCGGCCGTATCGGCGCATCGGCCGGTGAGCTGACCCGGGGCACGCTCATGCTGGCCGAGGAGGGCTGCGGCAGCTACGTGAGGCTGATCCTGAACGGCCCGCGAAAGGGCGAGGTCTGGCAGATCGACCCGGACTGGGGCGGCTTCGTCCTGGTGAGCCCGGACTTTCGCACCTGGTACACCGAGTGGCTGCGGCGCTCTTCCTGACGAGTTCGGCGCCTTGGGTGCGCAGGCGGGCGATGACGCCCTTGATGTCGTCCCCGGCGAACAGCGTGCGGTGCATGGCTCGGTCGGCATGTACCGCTTGATGGGCGGGAGTTGACGAAGTCGAATGTCAGTGGGGCCGCCTACTGTGCTCGGCATGGACGTGGAACTCGTGAGGCTTCAGCCCTGGGCCGATGGTGACTTCTGGTTGTTGGAGCGGCTCAACAGCCCTGAGATGACCGCGCACTTGGGGGGTCCCGAGGGCGAGGCGCAGCTTGAGGCTCGGCATCGGCGGTATGTCGGGTTGGGGCGGGGGTGCATGTACCGGGTCGAGTCGGCGGGGAGTGGGGAGACCGTCGGCTCGATCGGGTTCTGGGAGCGGGAGTGGCGGGGCGAGACGGTGTGGGAGACCGGGTGGGGGGTGTTGCCCGAGTTCCAGGGGCGTGGGCTGGCTGCCCGGGCGGCCCGCGCCATTGTGGACGTGGCGCGAGCCGCCGGGGGGAACCGGTATCTGCACGCCTTTCCGAGCGTCGACCATCACGCGTCGAACTCGGTGTGCCGCAAAGCCGGGTTCACCCTGCTCGGTGAGGTGGAGTTCGAGTACCCGAAGGGGAGTTGGATCACCTCCAACGACTGGCGGGTCGACCTCCAAGGGTGATCTGCCTGTCGGAGGGTGACCTGCTTGTCAGTTGGCGCTCTGCGCCCCCAACTCCCTTACCAGCCTTGCCGTCACCGGCACCGTGATGCCCTGTCGCTCGGCCGCCCGCAGCAACGCCCCGCCGATCGCGTCCAGTTCGAGCGGGCGGCCCGCCTCCGCGTCACGCTGCATCGACGACTTCGTCTGCGGAGGGAACGTGTCGTAGCGGGCCAGTGCTCCCGCCGCGTCCGACGGGCCGCCGTACGAACGGCTCACCGCCGCCGTTTCCTCCAGCAGGGCCGTCAACTCCTCGCGGTGGCGCGTGCGTACGTCGCCGAGGGGGAGGCCGTAGCGGGTGGTGAGGAGGGCGAGGGGGGCCAGGAACGTCATCTTGGCCCAGAGTGCCGCCGTTTCGTCGGGCAGGACCTGGGTCTTGGGGCCGGCCGCGCCCAGTGCCGCCGCCAGTGCGTCCAGGCGCTCGCGGGGGACAGTGTCGCCCGTCAGATCGATCTCCGCGAACGGGCTGCCGTGCTCAATCACCCCTGGCGCGGTGCGAGTTGACTCCACCCGGATGATCGCGGGGGCGACCCGGGTGGGGGTGTAGCGGGCGCGCAGGTGCGTCGGGTGTTCCACGCCGTTCAGGAAGGGGACGAGGAGGCCGTCTCCCAGCGTCTTCGCCGGGACTCGGGTGAGCGCCGCGTCCAGGGCCGTCGCCTTGACCGTGATCAGGCAGGCGTCGACCGGTTCGCGCAGTTCCGTGTCCGCCTCCACCGTCGACGTGAAGTCGCCGAAGCGGGCGCTGCGGACCCGGATGCCGTTCGTGCGGAGGGTGGCGGCCGTCTCTTCTCCGGCCACGCAGATCACCCGGTGGCCGGCCCGGGACAGCAGCGCCGCCAGCAGGCCGCCCACGCCGCCGGGGCCCAGTACCGCCACGGTGAGTTCGTTGTTCGCCATGGTGTCGCGTCCTCTCGTCGGTCGGCCCCGTGAACGGTGGCCGCCTCGGAAGGGATCATCGCAGGTGTGTTCGGGAGAGGACCGGCGGTATCGCTTCCGAAGCGGGAGACTGGACGTATGTGCCGCAGTATCAAGACGCTTCGACCGCCCGCCCTGCCCGACGAGGCCACGGAGGAGGAGATCCGCGCCGCCGCGTTGCAGTACGTGCGCAAGGTCTCCGGGTTCCGGGCGCCCGCCGCCCACAATCGCGAGGTCTTCGACCACGCGGTGGATGTGATCGCCGACGCCACGGCTGAGTTGCTGGCGGGGCTGCAGGTACGGGGCGCTCCGCGGGAAGGCCGGTGATCAAAGCGCGGGTCGGTGGGGGCTGGTCGCGTAGTTCCCCGCGCTCCTAAAAACGAACGCGCGTCCCTGATCCGTAGCGAAGCCGTGCGTCTGAGAAACGAACGCGTGCCTTCGATCCGTTCCGTGATGAATCTGCGGGCCGGTGGGGGCTGGTCGCGCAGTTCCCCGCGCCCCCAAAAAAACGAACGCGCGCCCCTGATCCAAAGCCAACGCGCGCCCCTGATCCAAAGCGAACGCGCGCCCCTGATCCGAAGCGAACGCGTGCCCCTAAGGAACGAAGCCGCGCCCCCGATCCGTGGCGAACCGCGCTCTAAGGGGCGCTAACCTCCGCCGTCACGCGCGGCTGCCTCCGCATCACATATGCCGCCCCCGCTCCCGCCCCGAACAACGCCACCAGCGACACCCCCGTCGCCAGCCATGTCGCCCCCAGCCACTGCGCGCCGTAGTACCCCAGCGCCACGCTGTACCCCGCCCAGGACAGGCCCGCCAGGGCCGACCAGGGGAGGAAGTCGCGGGCGCGGCGGTGGGCGGCGCCCGCGCCGAGGGAGACGACCGAGCGGCCGGCCGGGGCGAAGCGGGCCAGGATGACCAGGGCTCCGCCGCCGCGGGCCAGGGCCAGGCCGAGACGTTCCTGCGCGGTGGTGAGGCGGCGGGAGCGGGAGATGGCGCGGTCCAGGCGTTCGCCGCCGCGCCAGGCCAGCCGGTACGCGACCAGGTCGCCCAGTACGGACGCGGTCGCGGCGGACGCGATCAGCGCCAGGATGCTGGGGACCTCGTGCGGGACGGGCACGGCGTCGGCCGCCGCGCCGGTGCCCGCTGCCGCCGCCGTAGCGGCCGCGATGACCAGGACACCGCTCGGCAGAACCGGCAGGAACACATCAAGGAGGACGGACAAGGCGACCATGGCGTAGATCCATGGGCTGCCGGTCAGCGACCCCACACTCTCGAACAACGCTTCTCCCCGTGAACTCCCCCGTGGGCCGCGGCAGGGCGGCCAGTGACAGCCATACAGCGTACGCCTGGGTGGCGACAGGAGATTCACGGGGGGCGCGTGTGATCCGCACAGCGTGTTCACCCGGCTGCCCCGCCCCGAGGGGCGGGGCGGGCTCGCATCCCGTAGCAACGTAAAGGGGCTCCAAGTACACCTGAACGTGAGGAACGGTACACATCATGGTGGCAGGCATGTGCGCGGGCGCCGTCGTCGCGGCCCTACTGGCGAGCGGTACGGGCGGTGCGGGAGCCGCCGGCGCCCCGGACGGTTACTGGATGCGGACGGACGCGCGGTTCGCGCCGGTCGGCGCCCTCGTGCCGTCGGCGGCGGTGACGTACGACAACAAGCTGGTCCCGGCCGCCGCGTGGATCCAGGTGAGTCAGCACACGGCGGTCAGTGGCGCCACGACCGTGAAGCTCCGGGTCGACGGGATGGTGCCGGGGCACGCGTACGCCGTCCATGTGCACCAGAAGCCGTGCGGCGCCGACCCGGCCGCCGCGGGCGGGCACTTCCAGCACAAGCCGTCCACGGACCCGGCCGCCACCAACGCCGACAACGAGGTCTGGCTCGACTTCACGGCCGACGAGCACGGCGCTGCCGAGTCGAGCGCCCGGCACGACTGGGACTTCCGGCAGGGCCAGGCGTCCTCCGTCGTGATCCACGACATGCCGGGCAGCAAGGTCCGCGCCGCCTGCTTCACCGTGCCGTTCGGCTGGGCTCCCTGACCTGCGGATACGTCCAGGGGTGGGCGCTGGTTGGCGTCTGCCCGCTGGACGTCGGCTCCGCCGTCACCACGCGGAGGACGGCTCGTGCCACCGCGTCCGCGTCCGACAGCGTGACCGAGTCCACGCCTGGACGGGCGCCGGCCGCGGTCACCCAGTGCACGCCCTCCGTGGGCACCCCGAACGCGAACCGCCGTGCGTGGACGCCTCCTTGACGGTCGATCAGACGGTACGGGCGCGGTGTCACATCCAGCCCGCCCGTCTCGTAACCGTCCACCGTGTGCGGCCGGCACCGGCCCGTCCTCAGCAGTCGGCCGAGCAGTTCGTCGGCGGTGCGGCGCAGGTCCGGTTCGGGCAGTCGGGCCTCGACGAGGGTGGTCACCCGCACCGTCGAGCCCGGTATCTCCGGGGAGCGCGCCACCCAGGCGCCGTCCGCCTCCCGCACCTCAAGGCGCGGCCCGAGCACCTCCACCACGCCCGCCTCCACCAGCGCGGCCAGTTCCTCGATACGGCGGCGGGGCGGGCCGATGGACAGGAACGCGTTGAGCGGGGTGTACCAGCGGTCCAGGTGGTCACGGCGGGAGGTGCCCGCGAGACCGCCGTGGTCGACGACCAGCCGGAGTTCGTTGCGCAGATCGCGCAGCACGTCCAGGGCCGCCTTGAGCGGGCCGTCCACATTGCCGAGCGCCGCGTGTTCGGCGTCCTCGCGCAGATACGACAGCAGCCAGTCCCGCCAGGCCGCCGGGTGCGCGAGATCGCGTTCCGTATACGGGCGGGACAGCCGGTCCCAGCTCCAGCGGTTTGCGACCGGGACTCCGAACTCGTCGAGTATCAGGGCCTCTTGGGGGTCGCGGTGCGGGACGGCGAGGAAGCGTTCGGCGAATTCCGTGACGCCCGTGGATTCCGCGAACTCCGGTTGCCGGGAGGGCCGTAGCAGAGTCGTGTAGTAGACCGTCTCGACCTCTTTGGCCACCAACGGCCATATCTCCGTGAGGAATTCGGGCGGCTCGGCCGAGTCGGCGCGTTTGCGGAAGGCGGATATCGCCTCGGGGGTGAGGACGAGGGGGGTGTGGCGGCCGTAGGGGCCCTTCGCGTTGTCGCCTCGGGCCTGGTATGGGATGCCTCGGCGTGAACCGGCGTACAGGCGGGGCTCGTTGCCGGAGGGGAGGTAGCGCAGGCCGCCGTTCTCCGTGCGGACGAAACGGCCGCCCCTGCCCGTCGTCAACAGGGCTGTGTGGTCGAAGAAGTTGAGGCCAAGGCCGCGCAACAGGACTGGTTCGCCCGGCCGTACGACGGACAGGTCGACGTCGGCCGGGTTGGCGGGCGGGATGTGGCGCAGGCCGTGGTGGCGGGCGTGGGAGGAGAGGCGGCGCTGGGTGCTGTCCGGGGCCGTCGGGAGGTGACCCTGTGCCAGGACCACGGCCGAAAGGGCGGACAGGGTACGGCCGTTGTCCAGGGTGAGGCACTGGTGGCCGTCCGCCGTGTCGTCGAGGCGTACGGCGCGTGCCGTGTGCGGTTCCACGTGGACGGACTCGGGCGCCTCGCGGACGGTGCGGGCGAACACCCACTCCAGATAGCGGCCGTAGTGCGCGCGGGTGGGGTAGTCGTCCGGGCCCAGTTCGGCGGGCGCCCACTCGTGCAGGCTCGGGCCGGGGCGGACCGGGCCCGAGCAGTCGACGCTGGCGTCGGTGAAAAGGGTCACCTGGGAGGCCACGGTGTTCATCAGCAGCTCGGGCGACTGCGCGGAGCGCCAGACGCGGCCGGGGCCCGGGGGCGCCGGGTCGACGACGTGGACGGTGAGCCGGGCGCCGGGCGGGAGGAGTTCCGGCGCGGAGGCGCAGAGGCGTTCCAGCACGCTGGTACCGCGCGGACCGGCGCCGACCACGGCGACCGAGACGGACGCCGGTTCGCCGTCGGACGCGTTCACTGCAGACACAGGGGTGACTCCCGGGCGTGTGGGGGCGCAATGGAGCAGACCGCCCACTGGGAAAGCGGACGGCCCGCCTCATCATGCCCCGAGCGAGGTCACGAGGGTGTCAGTGGGGACTCCTCCACGGTCTTCAGCGTCCCGTCCGCCCGTGCCTGCTCCAGCCGCAGCCGGGCCGAACGGCCGTGCAGCGTCAGGGTCATGAGCTGGTTGCCGAACCAAGGGCCGCCCGTCTTGCGCCACTTGACCGAGGGGCGCGGGCAACGGCCGTGCCGGGCGAGGCGGCGGCCCAGGCCGCGGGCGACGGCGCTCCAGCCGAAGCGGAAGCCGAGGCGTATGTACAGGGGGATGGAGTTGTGGACGGGGGAGCAGGTGAGCTGGAGGACCCGGGAATTCAGGGGACCTGTCGGCTCCGAACTCGCGGGCCTCGCAGGCCACTTGGGCTCCGCCACGTACGCGTGGTGTACATCTCCCGACAGTACGAGCACCGACGCCGGTGCCCCGTCCCCCGAGCCCACCTCGGCGATCAGGTCCGCCAGTTCCTCGAAGGACTCCGGGAACGCCGCCCAGTGTTCCAGGTCGGCCGCGCGGCGCAGCTTCTCGCCGAAGTCGGCCCAGCGGGCGCCCCGTTCGCCGCGGCACAGGGACGCGTCCCAGGACTCGGCGTCGTGGACGAGGTGGGGCAGCAGCCAGGGGAGTGAGGTGCCGATGAGGAGGTGGTCGTAGGAACCGGGGTCCTGCAGTGCCTCGGTGCGCAGCCACTGGGCCTCGCCGGGGTCGAGCATCGCGCGGTGCTGCTCGTCGAGGACGCGGGCCGCCCTGCTGTCCACCATCAGCAGGCGGACGCGGCCGAAGTCACGCCGGTAGCTCCAGCGGACGGTGGCCGGGTCGGTGTCGGCGCGGCAGGCGAAGGCGCGGAGTTCGTCGGTGCCGTCGGGGGTGTCCTGGACCGCCAAGTAGAGGGGGTCGGCGGCGAGTTCGGCGGGGGAGAGGTTCCCCAGGTGCTGGTGGACCCAGTACGACATCAGGCCGCTGAGCACCCGCTCGCGCCACCACGGGGTGGCCCGCATGTCCGCCAGCCAGGCGGCGCTGGTGTTCCAGTCGTCGATGACGTCATGGTCGTCGAAGATCATGCACGACGGCACGGTGGAGAGCAGCCAGCGGATCTCCGGGTCGAGCCATGACTCGTAGTAGAGGCGCGTGTACTCCTCGTAGTCCGCGACCCCGCTGCCGGGCGGTTCGCTCGGATCGCGGCGCGCGGACAGCCAGCGGCGGGTCGCGTCGGAGACCTCGTCGGCGTACACCTGGTCGCCCAACAGGACGAGTACGTCCGGCCGTTCGGCCTTCGGGTCGCGGGCGATGCGCGAGGCCAGCGTGTCCAGGGCGTCCGGGCCCACCGGGTCGTGGGCGTCGGCGGCCGGTGCGGCCCAGCGGCAGGAGCCGAACGCGACGCGGACGGTCCCGTCGGCGTCCGGCGTGTGGATCACCGAGGGCGGGAACGACGAGTCCGGCAGCGGCCACACGCGCGTGCCGTCCAGGAACACGTCGTACGGCGTCGAGGTCCCTGGTGTGAGGCCCTCCACCGGCACCAACGCGTAGTGGTGGCCCGCCACTTGGAAGGTCCGGGTGGTGCCCCGGGCGCCGTCCGCGCAGCGCACCTCGGCGGTGCACGGACGGCTCGCCTCGACCCAGACGGTCGCGGACGAGCCGTCGGCGTAGCGAAGCAGTGGTCCAAGGCACAGTCCGGCCAAGGTTGATCACCTTCCTCCGTCGCCCCGTACGGTACGGAACGACGGAGGTCAGCGACTAGGTTCCGCGGATGACCAGTTGGTTCCGGAGCTCAGCAGCCGCTGAGGACCGAGGTCAGCTTGGCCTTCTCGGCGGTGTCGACCGAGAGGTCGTAGTAGTACTTCACCTGGACCCAGGCACGCACGTAGGTGCAGGCGTACGAGGTGATCGGGGGCATCCACTCGGCCGGGTCCTGGTCGCTCTTGGACTGGTTGACGTTGTCCGTGACGGCGATCAGCTGCGGCCGGGTGACGTCGTTGGCGAAGGCCTGGCGCTGGGCGGTGGTCCAGTTGCGGGCGCCGGAGTCCCATGCCTCGGCGAGCGGGACGAGGTGGTCGATGTCCAGGTCGGAGGCGGCGGTCCAGGTGGCGCCGTCGTAGACCGAGTACCAGCTGCCGCTGGTCGCGACGCAGGCGGCGGTGGTGACGACGTTCGTACCGTCCCGCTTGAGGACGTACTCACGGGTGTTGCAGGTGCCGCTGATCGTGATCCAGGTGGGGAACAGGTCACGGTCGTAGCCCGTCCGGACCTCGGTCGCCACGGTGAGCGAGGCGAGGTAGGTGCGGGCGGTGGCCGCGCTGACCGGGGTGGGAAGCGCGGCGGAGGCGGCCGGGCCGTTGAAGAGCCCGGCGAAGGCTATGAGCCCGGTAAGTGCCGCGAGTATGCTGAGCCGTCGACGCGCGTAGAACTTCGGCATACGAACTCCCTTGTGGTGTGGGGGTGTTGGAGTGCGAGCGAGGAAATGCTCGCGGTGCCGTGTTGCGGGAAGGTGTGCGTCCGGTAAGAAGTTAGTGACGTGCTCATGACACAACAAGGGGTACGGCGAGACTTTCCTCACGGGCGGGGTGGCTAGGTCCTCGCGTACAGTGGATGGCGCAGAAGGGGAGTAGCTCTTCGCCGGACCGTCGACATACTGCTCAGCTCGTCTGAGCCGGCGCCCGGAGGCAGATCCATCGCGTTGACGCGGAGGGATCGGCCAGCGAGACCTTCGGTAAGCAGTGCACTAGTCGTTTTTCGCGTGCGCTGCCGTGCCGAGGTGTCCGCGGACAGCAATCACACTCTCGGTGGGGCAGCCCCGACCGATTGAGGAATCTTGATCAGCATCAGTGTGACGGCGCTCGTCTTCGGCGTCGTCTTTCTCGCCGAACTCCCCGACAAGACCGCGCTCGCCGGCCTCGTTCTCGGCACCCGTTACCGCGCCTCGTACGTCTTCGCCGGCGTGGCCGCCGCGTTCCTTCTCCACGTCGTGCTCGCGGTGGCGGCGGGCAGCGTACTGACCCTGCTTCCGCAGCAGTTGGTGGCCGCGGTGACCGGTGTGCTCTTCCTGGGCGGGGCCGCGGTGCTCCTCTTCAAGAAGGGTGACGACGAGGAGGAGGTCCGCAAGCCGAAGGACCAGTCCTTCTGGCGGGTGTCCGGCGCCGGTTTCATGCTCATCCTGGTCGCCGAGTTCGGTGACCTGACCCAGATCATGACGGCCAACCTCGCGGCTCGCTACGACGACCCGTTCTCCGTCGGTCTTGGCGCGGTGCTCGCGCTGTGGGCGGTGGCCGGGCTGGGCATCGTGGGCGGCAAGGCGCTGATGAAGCGGGTGCCGCTGAAGCTGATCACGCAGATCGCGGCGATGCTGATGCTGGCGCTGGGGGCGTGGAGCCTGTGGGAGGCCGTGAGCGCGTGATCGCGTCACGGACGGTGAGCGGCGCCCTGTCGAGCTGAACGGTGAGTGAACTGTTTCCGGAGACTTCCCGAGACGGTGGCGCGATCCGGCTCTTGTTTTGTACCGTAGAGAAACAAAGTGGCTCCCGTCCGTTTTCCCTGACCGGCGGACGGGGCCACCTTGTCCCTCCGGGGGGCAGCCAGGTACCACCCCTCTCCCGTGCTTTGGAGCTTGCCGATGACGGCCACCACCGTGCTCACCGCCCGCGCCCTCCTGCTGGACATGGACGGCACCCTCGTCGACTCGCACGCCGTCGTCGAGCGGATCTGGCGGCGCTGGTCCGAGCGGCACGGGCTGAACGCGGACGAGGTCATGAAGGTCGTGCACGGCAGGCAGGGGTACGCGTCGATGGCGCTGCTGCTGCCAGGCCGGCCCATGGAGCAGAACCACGCCGAGAACGCCCGCATGCTCGCCGAGGAGACCGCCGACGTCGAGGGCGTCGTCCCGATCCCGGGCGCGCCGGAGTTCCTGGCGTCCCTGCGGGGCCTGCCGCACGCGCTCGTCACGTCGGCGGACGTCGCGCTGTCCACGGCGCGGATGGGCGCGGCCGGTCTCGAACTTCCCGAGGTCCGCATCACCGCCGAGTCCGTCGGCGCGAGCAAGCCCGACCCCGAGGGTTTCCTGAAGGGCGCCGCCGAACTGGGCATCGCCCCCGCGGACTGCGTCGTCTTCGAGGACTCCGGGGCGGGTATCGCCGCGGGGCGCGCGGCGGGGATGCGCGTGGTGGGGGTCGGGCCGCAGGCCGGGTTCCACCGGGCGGACGTGGTGGTGCGGGATCTGCGCGAGGTGCGGGTGGAGGATTTGGGGGGCGGGGGGATTCGGCTGCACGTGGGGTAGGGGGTGCGGGTTGGGGTGGGATCAGTGGGGCGGGGGTGAGTGGCGCGTCGGTTGTGCCTCCTTGGGTTGTCGCGGGTGCCGCGCCGTGGGGGCTGGTCGCGCGGTTCCCCGCGCCTCCTCGGAGTGTTGGCCCCCGTGTGTTGGCCTTCGGCCGTGGGCTGCTGCGGTGGCGGTCGGCCGGCCCGGCTGGTGTCGAGCGGCGTGCCGGACCAGGCGCCCTTCAGCCCCGGCGCCTCTCACAACCCTGCAGTCTTCAGGCGCGGCGCGCTCCGCAACCCTGGCAGTCTTCAGCTCCGCCCACCCATGACCCCGGCGCTCGTCCCAATCTCGGCGCCCTCCGTCAACCCCGGCGCCTCTAGGCTCCCCGGCCGGCGCAGCGTCACGGCTCCGTGGTCTCCGACTCCAGCCGCGCCCGCGTAGCCGCCCCGTACACCCCCAGTGCGTCGGACGTGATGCCGCGCGCCAACTGGTAGGTGCGTACCGAGGTCTGTACCTGCTTGTCGAAGATGCCGTTGTCGGGGCCGGTGTAGAGCCTCAACTGGGCCAGGCGGAGCTGGAGTTCGGTGACCTCGGGGCCTTCGTCGCCGCGTTGCAGGACCGTGGTGGGGGTGCTGCCGCCCTGGCGGTCCGTGGCGGAGGCGGTCGAGGCGGTGGCGGTGGCCGTCGGGGTGGGGCCGGCGTTTGCGGACCTGGACGCCGTGGCGGACGGGGTCGACGACGCCGTCGGTGACGGGGTCTCGCTGAGCGACGGGGTCGGGGACGCCGACGTCGGCTGTGCGGACGTGGAGCCGCTCGTGGACGGTGTTGCCGGTGCCGCGCTCTTTGATCCCGTCGGGACGCTCGCCCGTACGCCCTGGGGGGCCGCCGTGTCCCGTGACGGTGTCTCGTACGAGAACATGCCGCTCGCGAATCCCGCCAGCGCGGCGACCGCCACGACGGCCCCCGCGACGGCGAGGAGGACGGTACGGCGGTGGTGGCGCGGGGAGTCCTCGTCGTCCGTGAGCGGGTCCGGGGTGTCCCCGCGCCCCTCGCCGCCCCCGCCGCCAGCGAACAGGCTCAGGTCCGTCGCGTTCGGGGCGGTGTCCGCCGGTGCCCGCAGGGTGGGGAGGACCGACGTCTCCTCCTGAGGGGTCGGCGGCTGCGTCACCGCGCGCAGCAGCATCGTCTCCTCGACCGCCGGCAGCCGCTGTGTCTCACCCTCGGGTGGCACCGGCGCTGTCGGGGGTGTCTGCTCCTGCGGGTTCCCGTCCAGTTCCACATACGGCCTGATCCGCAGCGGGTCGAAGTCCTCCGCCGCTGCCGCCTCCGCCGTACGCGCGTCGCGCAGCGCGTCGGACGCCCGTTGGGTGCAGGCGCAGGACGGGGAGCCGTCGGCTGCCCGGGGTGCCCCGCACTGCGGGCATATGTGGCCCTTCGCCTCGTTCACGTGTTCGTCCCTCCCCGTCGAACTCCAGAGGTTATGCGGATCTCCTTCACGCCGTCTCCTCCGACCCCCGGAATGCGGGCTTCCACTCGGACTCAACAGGCCGTAACGGGCCATACCGATCACCATGGATGTGTAACGAGAGCCTCGGGAGGTCTTCATGGCCGGCGATGCGCACGGTATGACGGGGAATGTGCACGACGCGCAGCCACCGGAGAGGCCCCCGCAGCGGGGCAGTTCCGCCCAGGAACACGTGTCGGGCAACGTCCTCGTCTCGATCGGGGCGCTGCTCCTCGGGCTGCTGCTCGCCGCCCTCGACCAGACCATCGTGTCGACCGCGCTGCCGACGATCGTCAGCGATCTCGGCGGCCTCGAACACCTCTCGTGGGTGGTCACGGCGTATCTGCTGGCCTCGACCGCCGCGACCCCGCTGTGGGGCAAGCTGGGCGACCAGTACGGCCGGAAAAGGCTGTTCCAGATCGCGATCGTGATCTTTCTGATCGGGTCGGCGCTCTGCGGCGCGGCACAGAACATGCCCCAGCTGATCGGCTTCCGGGCGCTCCAGGGTCTCGGTGGCGGCGGGCTCATCGTGCTGTCGATGGCGATCGTCGGTGACGTCGTCTCACCGCGCGAACGCGGGCGCTACCAGGGGCTGTTCGGCGCCGTATTCGGCGCGACCAGTGTCCTCGGGCCGCTCCTCGGCGGGCTGTTCACCGAGCATCTGAGCTGGCGCTGGGTCTTCTACATCAACCTCCCCGTCGGCGTCGTCGCCCTCGCCGTCATCGCGACCGCCCTGCACATCCCGCGCAAGTCGACCCGGCACGTCATCGACTACCTCGGCACCTTCCTCATCGCCGCGGTCGCGACCTGCCTGGTCCTCGTCGCCTCGCTCGGCGGCACGACCTGGGGCTGGGGTTCGCCGCAGATCATCGGGCTCGCGGTGCTCGGCGTGGTCCTGATCGCGGCGTTCGTCGCCGTCGAGCGCCGGGCCGCCGAACCCGTGCTCCCGCTCAAGCTGTTCCGCGTCCGCACCTTCTCGCTCGCCGCCGTCATCAGCTTCATCGTCGGCTTCGCGATGTTCGGCGCGATGACCTATCTGCCGACCTTCCTCCAGGTCGTGCAGGGCATCTCGCCGACCATGTCCGGCGTCCACATGCTGCCGATGGTGTTCGGCATGCTGCTGTCGTCCACCGCCTCCGGCCAGATCGTCAGCCGCACCGGCCGCTGGAAGGTCTTCCCCATCGCGGGCACCGGCATCACCGCCCTCGGCCTGCTCCTCCTCCACCGCCTCGACGAGAACAGCCCCACCGCCGAGATGAGCGCGTACTTCTTCGTCTTCGGGCTCGGACTCGGCCTCGTCATGCAGGTGTTGGTGCTCATCGTGCAGAACGCCGTCTCCTACCAGGACCTCGGCGTCGCCACCTCCGGCGCGACCTTCTTCCGGTCCATCGGCGCCTCGTTCGGCGTCGCCATCTTCGGCACGATCTTCGCCGGCCGGCTCGGCGACAAGCTCGCGGACGCTCTTCGGGGTACCTCGCTGCCGGCGGGCGTCACACCGGACGGTCTTGAGTCCGATCCGCGTAGCATCTCCCAACTGCCGTCCGGGGTACGGCCGGAGGCCCTGCACGCGTACGCCTCCTCCATCACCGACGTCTTCCTCTACGCCGCTCCCGTCGCCCTCGTCGGCTTCGTCCTGGCGTGGTTCCTCAAGGAGGACAAGCTGCGCGGCTCGGTCACGGCCCCCGACGTCACCGAGACCCTCGCCAGCAACCCCGTCCAACGGTCCTCCTACGACGAGGTCTGCCGCGCGCTGTCCGTGCTCGGCACCCGGGAGGGCCGCCGCGAGATCTATCGGACCATTACGGCAAAGGCGGGCTACGACCTTCAGCCCGCGGCGAGTTGGCTGCTGCTGCGCATCAAGCGGGACGGCTGGGCGGAACCGGGTGTGCTCGCCGAGCGCAGCACTGTGCCGCTGCCGGTGATCCTCGCCGCGGTCCGCCAGGTGGAGGAACGGCGGTTGGCCGTACGCGAGGGCCTCGACCTCCAACTGACCGACCAGGGGCGGGAAGTGGCCGAGAAACTGGCCCAGGCTCGCGAGGAGTCCCTTGCGGAGGCCCTGGGCGACTGGTGGGGGCCGGATCGGCCTACGGATCTTATTCAGCTGGTGAAGGAACTCAACGGCGAGCTGTGCGGGTCGGACAGTGAGCAGCCTCATAACGGGGCGGCTGCGAAGCTCAGTTGAGGTTCTTGCGGAACCAGTGCTCGGCGTACTGGTCCTCGTTGTGACGCTCGGTCTCCTCGTAGCCGAGCCGGGCGTACAGGGCGCGGGCCTCCACCAGGTCGTCGCGGGTGTCGAGGATCATCACCTTGGCGCCCAGCTCGCGGGCGGCGTCCTCGGCGGCCGTCACCAGCCTCGGGGCGCCGCCCCGGCCGCGCATCCCCTCGTGGACGAAGACCCTTGTCAGCTCGGCGGTCGTCGCGTCCAGCAGGCGTACGCCCGCGCTGCCGGCCGGCTCGCCCTCGTACCGGGCGATCAGCAACAGGCCGCTGGGCAGGGCGAGTTCGGCGCCGGTGTGGGCGGCGATCTCGCGTTCCAGTTCGGCGGGGTCCGTGCGGTGGTGCTCGTGCAGCAGGTACCAGCGGTCGCTGACCTCGGTGTAGTACGCCCGCCAGAGCGCGGCGGCGACTGGGGAGTCGTGGGGTTCCGGGGCGATCGTCCAGGTCATGCCGCCATTGTCAGGAGCCGGTGGGGATGCGGCGCAACCGAATATGGGTCACCTCGGGGGAGGAGTCCAGGACCTGGGTCTTCCGCCACTCGATGTGCGTGTCGCCGACGTTGTCGAACAGCCGCCGCCCGCCGCACGCGAGGACCGGTACGACGTGCAGGAGGAGTTCGTCCAACCACCCGGCGCCGATGAACTGTTGGACCAGATCGGCGCCCCCGGCCAGGGAGACGTCCTTGCCGCCGGCCGCCTCGCGGGCCAACTCCAGTGCGCGGCCGGGGCCTTCGGTGACGAAGTGGTAGGTCGTGCCGCCCGCCTTGACCACCGACTCACGTGCGTGGTGGGTGACGACGAACACCGGGGCGTGGAACGGCGGTTCGTCGCCCCACGGAGTCTCCCCGCTGACGAACATGCCGTGCCCCATGACCACCGCGCCCGGCCGCTCGAACCACTCGGCGATCAGCGCGTCGTCCGGGCCCTCCGTGCCGCCCTCCATCCCCTGCATCCGGCGAAAGCTCCGCAGCCCGAACACCCACGCGTGCAACCGCTCCCCGCCGATCCCGAGCGGATGCTCCCGCCCCGACTCCGGGCCCGCGACGTACCCGTCCAGCGACATGGCCAGCCGTGCGATGACCTCACCCATGACAACCTCCTCGATCGGTCCTTACCCGTGCGTCGAACGGGACGGGGCGGAATCGACACACCGGCACCATGAATTCCGCCGAGGTGTGGGCGTCGTTTGAAGGGGGCCTTTACGGCAACCCGGTAGAGGAACCGACCGACTACGAGAGCCGGTTGGCCAAGAACCCGGAAGGCACTCATGTCCACAGGCGTGATCATCGTTTTGATCGTGATCGTGGTCGGCGTGGTCGCTGCCGCGGCCGCCCTGGCGCTGCGTGCCCGAGGCGCGACCGGCGGCTCGGGCCTGAAGCGCCGCTTCGGGCCGGAGTACGACCGGACCGTGGCCCGGCACGACGGCGACGCGAAGGCCGCCGAGCGGGAGCTCGGCGAGCGCGTCCAGGAGCACGGTTCGCTGCACGAGCAGCCGCTGGAGCCCGCGGCCCGTGAGCAGTACCAGGCCCGTTGGTCGGCCGCCCAGGAGCTCTTCGTCGACTCGCCCCGCGAGGCCATGTCCGACGTCGACCAACTGCTCGGCGAGGTCGCCGGCGCCCGGGGCTTCCCCGACGTCCAGGAGTACGAGAAGCAGTTCGACGCGCTGTCCGTGCACCACGCGGACCACGTCCACGGCTACCGGCGCGTGCACCGCGTCGTCACCACGCGCACGAACGGCACACCGGAGAGCCAGGCCGGTACCGAGGAGATGCGTGAGGCCATGCTCGAAGCCCGCGCCCTCTTCGACGACCTGATGAGCGACGACAACCGCAACGGCAGCGGCCACGGACGCAGCGGCCGCCATGCGTTCGGCGCATTCAACAAGCAGGCACTGAAGGGGAGTTGAGCTATATGTCCGATGCGATACGGCCGACCGGCGACAACACGGACGCGGAGCGCGCCGACCGCAAGGAAACCGACATCGGCGCCGGCAAGTCCGCCGACAGGACCGCCGAACAACGGGATGCCGAGAAGGCGTCACGCGAGTCCGGGTCCGGGTCCGGCAACAAGCCGTTCGACAGCAGGACGGCGGACAGCAAGACGGCCGAGAGCAGGACCACCGACGCCAAGTCCACCGACAGCAGGACCACCGACGACAAGTCGGCGCTGCGGGGGTCCGAGAAGGCCACACCGCTCGGGTCCGACAGGACGCCGACGGCATCGACGCGCGAAGCCGACAGGGCCATCCCGAGCCCGCGCACCGGCGACGCGGCGACGACCTCGCCGCGCGAGTCCACGACCGGCACCGAGCGCTCTGAGCGCACCGACCGCACCGAGCAGTCGGCCCGCCCCGTGCACGCCCCCGAGCCCGCCCCCGGCGTCGGCTCCGGCAACGGACGGCGTGCCCCGCAGGACGCCGAGAACGGCAGCCTGCTGCCGCACGAAGAGAGCGACAAGTTCAGCCTGCGGCTGCAGCACGCGGTCACCGGGTTCGTCGACGAGCCCCGGTCCGCCGTGGAGGAGGCCGACCACGTACTGGAAGAGGTCGCCACCCGCTTCACGGAGGCCGTCACCAAGCGCCGCGCCACCCTGCACGGCTCCTGGGAGTCCAAGGGTGCGGACAGCTCGGAAGACACCGAGCAACTCCGCCTGGCGCTGCGGGACTACCGCGAACTGACGGAGCGGCTTCTCCACATGTGATCGCTACCCATGTGATCCGCCGACGCCGTCGGCTCCATCCGTTCCGTCAACCGCCCTGCGCTCCCGCCACTCCCGTGCGACCTCTTCGACGTCGTACGGCTTCATTCCCAGCGGGGGGCCGGGCGGCGGCTTGAACATCATCTCGCGGATCTTCACGTTGACATCGGTGACGATCTTCCGTGCGATCCGCTCCGAAGGGGCCGAGTACGCCGCAGCGAGGGCGTCCTCGGCCTCTTTGCGCAGGGCCAGCGTCGGCGGCAGCACGGAGATGCCCTCGCGGGCCATCTTCTGCTTGATCCACCACAGTTCGTCGTACGTCGTGTCGGAACCGGACGGCAACGGCTTCCCCGCGCCCGGGAGTTGGGCGAACTCTCCGTCCCGCTCGGCGTCCCGGATCTGCTTGTCGACCCAGGACTCGAAGGACACACCCGGTGGCTTTCGCTCGGTCATGACTTCAATTGTGCCGGACGCGGTGGCGCCGGGCGATTTATCATGCGCCCGCTGCTGTAAGGACACTTCAAGGGGAGCGCACGTGCTCGAACTCACCATGGCCTCGGTCTCCGGGACGGACGAGGGCGCTACCGCCGGCATGTTGATGGCCGACGCGCCCAGTGACCCGGGCGCGGTGCTGCGGGTGGGCCGGGACGAGACGGTGTGCCGGCTGGTGACACCGGACGACTGGCTGTTCATCTCGCGGGTCCATCTGGAGTTCCTGTGCGGACCCGAGGGCATCTGGCAGGTGAGCTGGCTGCGCGGCTCCCAGCCCGACCCGTCCTCCGAAGTACGCCTGATCGTCGGCGAGTACGCCCAGACCGTCGGCTACGGCGGCAGCGTGGCGTTGCCGCGCGGCGGGAGCGGCGAGATCGTCATCCAGGACCGCACCGGGCCGCGCAGCGTCAACGTCGGCTTCTATCACGAGAGTTGAGACGCCCGGGAGAGCGGAGGAGTCAGTCGAGCACCCGCGCCAGCGCGAACCCGTCGTAGCCCTTCTTGCCCACCGTCTGGATCGCCGTACCGGACAGGCGCGCGTGCGAGCCGATCAACTCGATCGCGGTGCGCGTGCCTTGGACGTCCGGTGCCGTGTTGTCCGGGTCGGCGACCCGGCCGCCGCGGACCACGTTGTCGACGATGATCAGGCTGCCGGGGCGGGTGAGCTTGAGGACCCACTCCACGTAGTGCGGGTTGTTGTCCTTGTCGGCGTCGATGAAGACCAGGTCGAAGGGGGCCGGGTCCTCGTCGGCGAGTTCGGCCAGTGATTCCAGGGCCGGGCCCACCCGTACCTCGACGACCTTGTCGAGGCCCGCGCGGGCGAGGTTGCGGGTGGCGACCTCGGCGTGCTTCGGGCTGTACTCCAGGGAGATCAGCCGGCCGTCGGCGGGAAGCGCGCGGGCCAGCCAGATCGTGCTGTAGCCGCCGAGCGTGCCGATCTCCAGGATGCGGGAGGCGCCCTGGATCTGGGCCAGGAGGTGCAGCAGCTTGCCCTCGGCGGCGGTCACGGCGATCTGCGGGAGTCCGGCGGCCTCGCTGTCGCTCAGGGCCGCCTCCAACACCCCGTCCTCCGGGGCGAGATGGCTGATGAAGTAGTCGTCGACGTCGTCCCACACCTGCGACTCGCTCATGTGCTCGTGCCTTTCGTGTATCCAGCTGTGCGTGCAGTGACAGGTGCCGACTACCCGTGCCGGCTACCCGAGTCAACTATCCGGCGCGCGCGTCGGGGGCGGCAGAACGAACCCGTTCGTGTGCAACCAGTCACCGAGCGCGGCCGTCGCCCGGTGCGACACCGGCATGATCCACGCGGCCCGCCGCGCGTCCCCGGAGACAGTGAGCCGCGTCACGATCTGCTCCTGGCGCCCGCCCCGGCGCACCACGGACGCCTCACGGCCGTCACACGCGCGCGTGCCCGCCCCCGCGGTTAAACGCGGGTGAACCGATCGTGCCCACAAGCCGGCGGGCCCGATGTGAGCGCGCAGTTATTTGCCGTGCCCGGGCAACCGGGGGCCGACTATCGTCGTCCGGACAAAAGGAGAGCGGCCGTCAGGTGAAGGGGGGGTTGCCTGCGTCTCTCCCGCAGGGGGTGCGAACCTCATAGGGTTCCCAGAGGGAACAACCACGCACGTGACGCGTGGGACGACGGGGCGGGAGGCCTACGAGGCGTGGCGAACGTGGAGCACAGCGGGCGACCGGCGGGAGCCGCGGGAGCATTCGGGTCGAGTGCCGCCCAGACGGCCAGGGCACGGCTGCGCGTGGCGCGCCTGGGCCTGTGGCTGGTCGCCGCGGTCCTCGCCGTACGGCAGGTGGCCGTGGTCCTCAGCACCCCGCAGGGGGAACGGCTGACCGACCTGGAGACCTGGGTCGGACCGCAGGGCGTGCTGCATGTGAAGGGCTCGCTGTACGACTCGACGCAGTTCACCGGCACGCCCTTCGGCGGGCTCGTCCTCAAACCGCTCACCAGGGCGGCCGAACAGGCCCTCGGCTGGGGCTGGACCTTCGGCACGCTGCTGCTCGTCGTCGCGCTCGGCCTGGTCGTCGCGCGCGCCCTGCCGCAGCCCGTCACCCGCCGCAGCTCGCTGCTCGCCGCGCCCGTCGCGATCAGCCTGCTGATGCTGTCGCTGCCGGTGCGCAACACGCTCTGGCTCGGCCAGACCAGCATCATCCCGGTTCTGCTCGTGCTGCTCGGCTGCTTCACGGTGCGCGGCGAGCGGGCCAGTGGCGTGCTGATCGGCCTCGCCGCCGCGCTCCAGCCGACCGTGCTGCTCTTCGCGCCGCTGCTGTGGTTCACCGGCCGGCGCCGGGCCGCCGTCGCCTCCGTGCTCACGTTCGCCGCGAGCGTGGCGATCACGTGGGCGGCGATGCCGCACGACTCGTACACCTACTGGGTGCACCACATGGCCGGTGCCGGTCTCGGCGGCGCGGCGGACGGCCTCGGCAACCAGTCCCTGCACGGCGCACTGCTGCGGCTCGACCTCACCGGCCCGCTGGAGATCGGCGTGTTCCTCGCGCTGGGCGCGGCCGTCACGTACCTGGGCCTGCGCCGGGCCGTGCGGTACGCGCGCGACGGGCAGTTGCTGCTCGCGGTCGCGGTCACCGGCTGCGCGGCGATCGCCGTGTCGCCGACGACCTGGCAGCACCAGCTGCTGTGGGTACTGCTCGCGGTGGTCGGCCGGGTCGGCAAGCGGGCCTCGGACCGGTACGTGTGGCCGGTCGCGGTGGTCCTCGTCGTCACGCTGCCCGCGAAGATGATGCTGCCGAACATGGCGTCCCTCTACCCGCTGCGTGACAACGTCGTCCTGCTCGCGGCCCTCGCCGCCGCGACCGCGGTCCCGTTCCTGTCCCGCACCTCGGAGTACTACCGCCGCCCGATCCCCACGGAGTACGCCGAGCCGGTCCCGACCCGCTGGAAGCACGTCCCGCTGCTCCCGTTCCTGCGCCGCGTCCTGACCCGCCCGAACCTCCTCCTCGAACTCCTCCTGATCCGCGTCACCTACGCCGCCTACCAGAAGGTCCGCCTCGCGGCGACGGGCGGCACCAACGCGGGCGGCCGGGCCACGGCGGAACACCACGGCCACGAGATCCTCTCGATCGAGCGCTTCCTGCACATCGACATCGAGCACGCGGTCAACCACTGGGTGGTGAAGGTCGAGTTCCTGAGGGACTTCTTCAACTTCTACTACGAGTCCTTCCACTTCGTGGTCCCGCTGACCGTCATGGCCGTCCTCTACTGGCGCCGCCCGGTCGACTACCGCTGGGCCCGCTCCGCCCTCGGCTTCGCCACCCTCCTCGCCCTGGTCGGCTTCTGGCTCTACCCCCTGGCCCCGCCCCGCCTGCTCCCCGGCCTCGGCATCATCGACACGGTCCACGGCGTCCAGGACTTCTCCAAGCCGGACTACGGCACCCTCACCGCCCTCACCAACCAGTACGCGGCGATGCCGTCCCTGCACTTCGGCTGGTCCCTGTGGTGCGGCGTCGTCATCTTCGCCCTCGCCCCCAAGTGGTGGATGAAGGCCCTGGGCCTCCTGCACCCCTTCTTCACCGTCTCGGCGATCGTCGCGACCGGCAACCACTGGGTCCTGGACGCGGCCGGCGGCGCGGCGGTCGTCGCCGCGGGCTTCGGCCTGGCGTACGTCTTCCAGGGCCCGCGGGCACGTTCCCTGCGGCCCGAACCCCTTGAGATCAACACCGAGTTGGAGCCGGCGACGAGCGACCGTATTCGGAGCTGATGCGGTACTCGCCCGCCGCGGGCACCGTCAGGCGGGTGAAGTCGTCGGCCTTGGCGAGGCAGGCGCCGTCGGCGCGGAGCCAGGGGGAGTAGGCGACGCGGACGGTGACCGGCCCCGGCCGGGAGACGTGCACGACGAGATCGGCGCTGGTCGTCCGCACGACCCTTCCCGGCGCGGAGACCAGGGGTACGGCGTCGCGGACCCGGTAGACGCGCCAGTGGGCGTCGTGCCACACCGGCTGGAGCCAGTCGGGGCGGCGGTAGCGGACGAGGGCCGCCTCCTGTTTCGCGTAGCCGTCCGGGGTGGCCTCGGGGAGGACGACGAAGCCTACGGCCCAGTGGTCGAGCCAGGCCCGGTAGGTGGACGCCGAGAAGGTGCCGTCGTAGAAGAGGCGGGCGCGTTCCATGTCGAGCTGGCGGTTCCAGCCGCGGGCGAGGTTGATGTGCGGCGCGAGTTCGGAGGCCTCGCGGTGGTCCCGGGCCGGGACGGCCTCGACGCGGGTCCGACCGGAACCGAGACCTTCCAGTTTGTGCACGACGGGCTGCGTGTCGGTGGCCCAGGCCGGGACGACGGTCGAGACCTGCAGATCGTCGACGGTCTTCTTGCCGACCCAGGAGATGGAGAACACGAGGGCGAGGATGAGCAGATTGCGCCCAAGGCGGGACTGGTGAACCCCGTTCAGGAGGCGCGCCCGATAGGGGCGCGGGGCTGTATCAATATGCGGCTCCGCCGCGGGGCGCGACCAGCCCCCACGCGCCCGCAGCGAAGAAACCACCTCTCCAGTGGTACGCATACGAGGCGCACCCAAAAGCACCGCCAGCAAAACCGCCGGCGCGAACAACTCCGCGAACCGCTCCACATTCGTACCCACCGGCGACGGAACGAGATACGTCACCACAGTCCCGGCCGCATACACCGCCCCGCTCCACCGAGCGACCCGCCAAGCCCGCGGAGCGAGTGTCGCCACCGCAAGCCCCAACACCACCGGCGGCCAGATCCGACCAGGCGGCATCAACTGCTCGCCGGTGAACGGAAAGAAGACGGTCGTGACGCCGACAACAAGCACGGGCGGCACCATCAACCCACCCGCCCGCCACCAGTCCCGCACAACAAGTAACGCGGCCCCTACGACGGCCAGGAACAGCCCCGCGACAGGGCTGGCCATGGTGGCAAGGGCGGCGTAAACCGCCGTAAGGACAAGCCGCCGCTCCCGTGTGAGCTGCCCGCAGGCGGCCAGCGCGAGGGCGATGCCGAGCGCGAAGGTCGTGCGGCCCGAGGCGACGTTGCACCACAGGGCGAGCGAGCAGAGCAGGGCGGGGCCGAGAGGCCGGCGGACACCGGCACGGGTGACGAGGACCGCCGCCAGCCAGGAGGCCGCGAGCCCCGAGACGACGGTCACCGTGCGGACGCCCACCGCGGCCATCAAGTACGGCGATATCAGGCTGTAGTTGGCGGTGTGCATCCCGCCGTACCAGAACAGGTTGTACGCCGAACTCCCGTGCCGCGAAGCGAACTCGGCCCACGCGTCCTGGGCGGCGAGATCGCCTCCGCCGGTGGCCAGGAACGCCCACCAGACCGCATACAACGGGAGCGTGGGGAGGGTCGCCAGGAGGGGGACGCGGTAGCGGG
Organism: Streptomyces sp. NPDC058469; assembly: GCF_042721125.1. NCBI lineage: Bacteria > Bacillati > Actinomycetota > Actinomycetes > Kitasatosporales > Streptomycetaceae > Streptomyces > Streptomyces sp. NPDC058469. The sequence continues at coordinate 7,421 of NZ_JBHXME010000030.1, read as the reverse complement.
CGCGGAAGTTGCGGAGGAGTTGGTTCCGCTGCGGGGCCGTGTTCACCGGCCGGACCAGGGTGTGGTGTTCGGCGGGGAGCATGTGAACGGAGACGCGAAACGTGCGGGAAACGTTCATCGGGGGCGGCACAGAGTCACCCGGATAGGCTCAACTCCTTGATCGGATCGGTCACTTGTTCCAGGGGGAGAGTGTGGGGATTTCTGTGCGCGGTTTCGCACCGCGCGGGGCGATGGGAGCGGCGTTCGCGGCCGTGCTGGTCGGCGGGGGAGCGGTTGCCTGCGGCGAAGGCTCCGGGAGCGACTCCGGGATCGAGGACTCCGCCGAGCTGACGCCGACGGCGGCCATGGAGAAGGTGGCGGAGAACTCCGAGGACATCACGTCTCTCCGGTACCGGGTCACCGGGACCACGTCGGAGAGGGGCCGCTTGGTGGCCGAGGCGTCCATGAAGACCGAACCGACCGCCATGACCATGAAGTTCACCCTGCCCGACAAGGCCGCGGACGCCGGCGTGATGGAGATCCGGTTCGTCGACAAGGCGATCTACGTCGGCGGGAGCGCGGTCGACTCCGAGAAGCTCGGCGGCAAGAGCTGGCTCCGGGCCGGCGCGGCCGTATGGGGGCGGGGCGCCGCCGACAACAACACCTACAACGTGCTGCCCAGCCAACTGGAGGTCAGCCCGGTCGTGCAGTCCAGGATCCTGACCGGGTCCAAGGACGTGCGGAGGATCGGCGCCGAGACGGTCGACGGCACCAAGACCCTGCACTACCGGGGAACCGTCACCAGTAGGGGTCTGCGCGCGGTCCAGAGTGCCGCCGAGGGCGACGACACCTGGGACGCCCGGACCGAAACCGTGGACCAGTTCGTGGCGTTGGGCGTCGACGGCGCGCTCACCGTGGACCTGTGGGTCGACGGCGACGACCACGCCGAGCGGTTCCGTATGCGAGGCAGGACCTATCCCACGCGGGCCGCCACGGACGGCGGTTCACTCGACCTGACCGTCACCTTCCTCGACGTCAACGGGCCCGTGACCGTCGAGACCCCGCCCGCCGGGGACACCAGCGTGCCCAGCCCCGACGCGCAGGAAGGCTGAGCGGTCCGAACTCCTCGGCTCACCGACGGAGTTGAGGAGCACTCGCACCGCGCCGCCTTCACCCCCTCCGTCAACTGGACCGCTACGACGGCTGGTTGAAGTAGTAGTCATGGTCGAGGTCCGCGAGCAGGCCGATCCGGGTCGGTGTCCAGCCCAGCCGTTCCCGGGTCAGCGTGCTCGTTCCCACCAGGTCGGACGAGACGAAGTGGCCCAGCCAGCCGAAGTGGGTTCCGGCCTCGGCCACCGGCACGCTCGTCACCGGGATGTCCAGCCGCCTGCCGATGACCTCGGCGATCTCCCGTACGGGTATGCCCTCGTCGTCGACGGCGTGCAGGACCGAGCCCGCCGGGGCGCTCTCCAGGGCCAGCCGGTAGAGGACCGCCGCGTCGTCGCGGTGGACGGCGGCCCAGCGGTTGGTGCCGTCGCCGGGGTAGGCCGAGACGCCCTTGGCGCGGGCGATGTCGATGAGGGCGGGGACGAAGGCGTGATCGCCCTCGCCGTGCACCTGCGGAAGCCGGATGGCCGACGCGCGGACGCCCCGCGCCGCCGACGCCAGGGCCGTCACCTCGGCCGGAAGGCGGTTCAGTTCGGGGTGTGCGGAGGGGTCGGGTACGTCGTCCTCGGTCGGGCCGTGGCTCATCACGGAGCTGATGACGAAGGGGCGGTCCGAGCCGGCGAGGGTCTCGGCCAGGGCCTTGACCGCGCTCAGGTCCGTCGCCACGGACGCGGCGTAGTTCGAGAAGTCGTGGATGAAACCGGTGTGGATCACGCCGTCGGACGCCGACGCGCCCGCGCGCAGCGCGTCCAGGTCCTCCAGCGAACCCCGGTGCACCTCGGCCCCGGCCTTCGCGAGGCCGGCCGCCGATGCGTCGGAACGGGCCAGGCCCAGCACTTGGTGTCCCGAGTCGAGCAGTTCGCGGACCACGGCACTGCCCACGAAGCCGGTCGCTCCGGTGACGAAAACACGCATGACGAAATCACCCAGATCACAGTCGGGTCGGAAGAATCGGTGTGCCTCCAGCCTGCGCCCGCCGCACCCCGCCCGTCCAAGACCGGTTCCGGAAGACGTGATTCATTTCCGGTATCAGTACAGCTCGTACGGTCGTACAGTCGAAGGGTGAGTGAATCCGCCGCCCATACGCCCGCCGTCCATACACCTGCCGCCCATGCGTCCGAAGCCCTCGCGTCCGTCGCCCTCTCGCCCGCGGACCTGGACCTGCGCCTGGTGCGCTGTTTCACCGTCGTCGCCGAGGAACTGCACTTCGGCCGGGCGGCGGTCCTTCTGCATCTCGCGCAGCCGTCCCTCAGTCGTCATGTCCGGCGGCTCGAAGGGGAGTTGGGGGTGCGGCTCTTCGACCGGACCACGCAGGGAACGCGGTTGACCGAGGCCGGGGAGGCGTTTCTGCCGCGGGCCGAGGCGCTGTTGCGGTCGGCGGCGGAGGCGGCGGCCGTGGTACGGGCGGTGGGGCGGCCGAGTCGTGTCGTCATCGGGTTCATGACCGGGGTCATCGTCACGCCGGCGGTGCGCGCCCTGCGCGGGCGCTTCCCGGACGCCGACGTGCACAGTCGCTTTCTGGGCTGGGGCGAGCTGCCGTCCGCGCTGCTGGAGCACCGGGTGGACGCGGTGGTGGGCCGACTCCCGTTCCCCACCGAGGGGTTGTGCGTGACGGTCCTCTACGAGGAGCCCCGGGTGCTGCTGATGCCGGCCGCCCATCGGCTGGCCGGCAAGGAGTACGTCACCCTCGACGACATCGCGGACGAGCCCGTACCGCGGTTCCCCGACCCGGAGTTCAGCGCGTTCTGGCGTGTCGACCCCCGTCCGGACGGCCGGCCGGCGCCGGACGGCCCGCTCATCAGGGAACTGGAGGACAAGCTCGAACTCGTCGCCTCGGGCGAGGTGGTGGCCCTCGCTCCGGCGGGCGCCGTCAGCAAGGGCCTGCGGCCCGACGTGACCGCGGTCCCGCTGGAGGGCGTGGACCCCATCCCGGTCGTCGTGGCCACCCGCGCAGGCGAGGAGAACCGCCCCCTGCTCGCGGCCTTCCGCGCCTGCGCAGAGGACCAACTGACCCCTGCCGACTAGTCCGTTCAGAGGCGCTGGATGATCGTGCCGGTCGCCAGTGCCCCACCCGCGCACATCGTGATCAGCGCGAACTCCTTGTCGGAGCGCTCCAGTTCGTGAAGAGCCGTGGTGATCAGCCGGGCGCCCGTCGCCCCGACCGGATGGCCGAGGGCGATCGCACCGCCGTTCACGTTGACCTTCTCCAGGTCCTGGCCGAAGACCTGCGCCCAGCTCAACACCACGGACGCGAAGGCCTCGTTGATCTCGACGATGTCGATGTCCTTGAGCGTCATGCCCGCCTTGCCGAGCACGGCGCGCGTCGCGTCGATCGGGCCGTCGAGGTGGAAGTGCGGGTCCGATCCGACCAGCGCCTGAGCCACTATCCGCGCCCGGGGCCGCAGCTTCAGCGCCCGCGCCATCCGCTTCGACGCCCACATGATCGCCGAGGCGCCGTCGCTGATCTGCGAGGAGTTGCCCGCCGTGTGCACGGCGGTCGGCATCACCGGCTTCAGCCGCGCCAGCGCCTCCATCGACGTGTCGCGCAGGCCCTCGTCCCGGTCGACGAGCCGCCACATGCCGTGTCCCGCGCGCTGTTCGTCCTCCGTCGTCGGCACCTGGACGGCGAACGTCTCCTTCTTGAAGCGTTCCTCGGACCAGGCGATCGCCGCCCTCTCCTGCGAGATGAGGCCGAGCGAGTCGACGTTCTCGCGGGTCAACTGCCGGTTGCGGGCGATGCGTTCGGCGGCCTCGAACTGGTTGGGCAGGTCCACGTTCCACTCGTCCGGGAACGGCTTCCCGGGTCCGTGCTTCGACCCCGACCCCAGCGGCACCCGTGACATCGCCTCGACGCCACAGCTGATCCCGACGTCGATGACACCCGCCGCGATCATGTTGGCGGTCATGTGCGAGGCCTGCTGCGAGGAGCCGCACTGACAGTCGACGGTCGTCGCCGCCGTCTCGTACGGCAGGCCCATGGCCAGCCAGGCTGTGCGCGCGGGGTTCATGGACTGTTCGCCGGCATGGGTCACCGTGCCGCCGACGACCTGCTCGACGCAGTCGGCGTGAATGCCGGTGCGGCCGAGGAGTTCACGGTAGGTCTCGCCCAGGAGATAGGCGGGATGGAGGTTGGCGAGCGCTCCGCCGCGCTTGCCGATGGGGGTGCGTACGGCTTCCACGATGACGGGTTCCGCGACCATGGGACACGTCCTCTCCTCGTACACCGCGCGGCGCGGGCGTCCCGGCCACCCGCCACGCAGAACTAGTACGCGTTCTAGTTCTGTGTGCAGTCTGCTGACAGGCCGTCCACAACCGCAAGGGTCGTGCAGGGAATTCGGGTTGCCGCGCCTCTTGCGACTTGTAGAACCCGTTATTACCTTCACGGGCATTCCCATGTTCCTGATGGACCGTCAGAAATCTTCGGACATCTTCGGACACCTCGGAACCAGACCGTCAGAACCAGGCTGGAGTACCCATGCCCTGTCCAGCTCTCCCCGACGGGTTCGACTTCACCGACCCGGACCTGCTCCACCACCGCGTCCCGCTACCGGAGTTCGCCGAACTGCGCGCGGCCGAGCCGGTGCGCTGGATACCGCAGCCCCTCAACATCGCGGGGTTCCAGGACGAGGGCTACTGGGCCGTGACCCGGCACGCCGACGTCCGGTACGTCTCCACCCACCCGGAGCTCTTCTCCTCGACCCTCAACACGGCGATCATCCGCTTCGGCGAGCACATGCAGCGCGACGCGATCGACGCCCAGCGGCTGATCCTGCTCAACATGGACCCGCCCGAACACACCCGCGTCCGCCAGATCGTCCAACGCGGCTTCACCCCACGGGCGATCCGCGCGCTGGAGGAACGCCTGCGCGACCGGGCCCACTCGATCGTGGCGGGCGCCCGCGCCCACACCGGCCCCTTCGACTTCGTCACCGAGGTCGCCTGCGAACTGCCCCTCCAGGCCATCGCCGAACTCATCGGCATCCCGCAGGACGACCGCACCAAGATCTTCGAGTGGTCCAACAAGATGATCGCGTACGACGATCCCGAGTACGCCATCACGGAGCAGGTCGGCGCCGAGTCCGCCGCCGAACTCATCACCTACGCCATGGGAATGGCCGCCGAGCGCAAGCAGTGCCCGGCCCACGACATCGTCAGCACGCTGGTCGCCGCCGAGGACGAGGGCAACCTGAACTCCGACGAGTTCGGCTTCTTCGTGCTGATGCTGTCGGTCGCCGGCAACGAGACGACCCGCAACGCCATCACCCACGGCATGCACGCGTTCCTCACCCACCCCGACCAGTGGGAGCTGTACAAGCGGGAGCGCCCGTCGACCGCCGCCGAGGAGATCGTCCGCTGGGCGACCCCGGTCAACGCCTTCCAGCGCACGGCGACTCAAGACACCGAGCTGGGCGGCAAGTTGATCAAAAAGGGCGACCGGGTCGGCATCTTCTACGCCTCCGCCAACCACGACCCCGAAGTCTTCGAGAACCCGGACGAGTTCGACGTCATGCGCGACCCGAACCCGCATCTGGGCTTCGGCGGCGGGGGCCCGCACTACTGCCTCGGCAAGTCCCTCGCGGTCCTCGAAATCGACCTGATCTTCAACGCGATAGCGGACGCGATGCCGAACCTGACGCTGACGGGCGACCCGCGCCGCCTGCGCTCCGCGTGGATCAACGGAGTCAAAGAGCTTCAGGTGACCGCCGGTTGAGGTGACCCCGGTCGACCCGGTCGAGGTGAACGCACAGCTCGGGCCGGCGGCATCCCGGCGCCGCCGGCCCGTCTCGCGCGCGTTCCTCGTGTTCGTGTGGCTTACTTCCGTACGGCGAACTTCATGAGCTCCTTCTCGTCCCCCTGCTTGATCTTCCCGGTCTCATTGATGACCTGGAGCTTCCAACTCGCGCCGTCCCGGACGGCCTTGGCGACCGCGCAACTGTTGTGGTCGCTGAGCAGGTTGGGCCAGATCTCGGCGACCTGCTGGGTGCTGCCGCCCGTCGCGTCGTACACCTTGAAGGCGATGTTCCGTGCCTTCTGGAAGGAACTGCCCTTCTTGTAGGCGGCGGCGACGAAGACGATCGACGTGATGTTGGCGGGTATCTTCGCGAGGTCCACGGTCACCGTCTCGTCGTCGCCCTCGCCCTTGCCGGTCTGGTTGTCGCCGCTGTGCACCAGCGAGCCGTTGCCCAGTGGGTCCGTGGAGTCGAGCCCCGCGAGCCGTACCGGGTCCTGGCCCTGCATCGCGATGGCGATGAGATCGAGGTCGGTACCGGCCTTCTGGCGCAGCTTCCCGATGATGCCGCCGCTGCTGCCGACGGTGGGGTCCCAGGACGCCCCGATCTCCAGATGGGTCACTCCGTCCAGATCCGCCGGACCGTCTTCCTTCGTGAGCGTGATCATGCGTGATCGATCCTCTTGATCGTGGGACTTGGACGCACGAATTCTGCCTTCTTGACCGGCCTTTGGGCTACTCCCGGCCAGAGGCCGTCACTGCGAACACGCCCGCGGCCAGCGCCGCGATCAACAGCGGGTAGCCGATGCCGTGGTGCAGGGTCAGCCAGGCGCCGAGGCAGGCACCGGCGAGCATCGCCACGATCGCGGCGGCGCGGCGGAGGGTGCCGGGGCCCGAGCCCTCGCCCGCGACCGAGTCGGCGACCAGGCCGGTCATGGTCATCGTCACGACCGTGGTGGTCGAGTAGTTGCTGACGCCGAGCTTGCGGACCGTGGCGTTGCGCAGGCCCATCGCGAACGCGGTGAGGGCGATCAGAGGGTACGTCGTGGCGTGCGCGTCCGGTGCCGCGAAGGCGATCACCGCCGACGCGCCCACCAGCAGCGCCTCCGCGCCGAGACTCACCCGGGCCCAGGTGCGGCGGGAGCCGGTGTCCATCCGGGCCGCGATCCTGCCACCGGCCACCGCGCCCACGAGGAAGGCGCCGAGGGAGGTGAGGGTGTGCGGTACCGAGAAGCCGGGCGCCCCGGCGGCGGCGAAGCCCAGCACCACCACGTTGCCGGTCATGTTCGCGGTGAAGACATGCCCGAGGGCGAGATAGCTCACCGCGTCGATCAGCCCGCTGACCACGGTCAGCCCCAGCAGCACGGCCACCAGCCGCACCCCGCGCGCTTCACGGTCGTAGGACTGGGGCGGTGTGTTCTGAGCCATGAACGCAATGTAGCGGCGGCCCCACCACCATCGTGGACTTCGCCATCCAGTCCGTCGGCGCCACGCTGCGCGAGGGGCTGGACGCGTGGCACGCCAAGTCCGAGGGCCAGTGCGCGAT